>JAYRER010000038.1:0-9951 GCA_041908795.1 Minisyncoccota bacterium
CGAAAATGACGATTGAAAGCTCAACTGCTATCACTGTAGGGCTCGGGGGACTTCTCTATGATGCGGTGCGTGGTCAAGCGGAGCTTGAGCAGGTCTCTGGGCCAGTAGGTATTGTGGGACTGGTGGGAGATGCGGCGTCTCTTGGCTTTGCATGGCTCCTCACGTTTTCTGCCTTCATTTCGCTCAATCTTGCGGTCATCAATATCCTACCGTTCCCCGCACTTGACGGGGGTCGCTTGCTGTTTGTGGCAATTGAAGCCGTAACGAAAAGACGCATCAAACCGGCTATCGCAAACACAATGAATCGTGTTGGCTTCGTGCTACTCATTACTTTTATGGTACTTGTTACTTGGAGTGACGTCGCAAAGTTATTATAAAAAACCCCCCGTTTATGCACCGGGGTGAGTCTGTTGGTATATGAGCGCAAGTTTCTCATCAACTTCCTTGATTATAAAGTCACGCTGTTCGGTAGTCAGTCCGTCTTTTTCGATATTGTGAGTGAAATTCCGTACCAGTTGGATACTCCAACATGATCCTTCTGAGTTTAGTGCGAAGTTGCTCCCAGGTATCGCACTGATTGCATGTTGCAGTTGTGTATACTCGTCATCATGTGTTCCATGACACATGACTCTATAGAAGTGAAAAAGAGCAATGTCCGAAATTTTTCGCGACGGGTCAATTGGTTTTTTATACCAGTGTAGAATAAGTTCGACACAACAGACAATGACCAGTGCGATCCATACAGTCATCATCCCTCTCCATTTTTGTGAAGTTGAGTCCATAGGTACTCTACATACGCTTTTTTTTGTGTCAATTTTGACCTTCCGCGAAACTAACAGTACAATATGAACGCATGCGCCAATCACGCTTGTTCACACGTGCGCGCAGAGAAGCGCCTAAAGACGAGGTTTCAAAAAACGCCCGGCTACTAATCAGAGCCGGTTTCATCCACAAGGAGTTTGCGGGTGTGTATAGTTATCTACCGCTTGGTTTGCGCGTAGTCGAGCGAATTGCGCACATCATCCGTGAAGAGATGGAAGCCATACAAGGTGTCGAGCTGCTTATGCCTGCTCTCCACCCTAAAGAGCTCTATGAAACAACTGGTAGGGCAGGTATCGATGTGCTGTTCCATACAGAACTTGCCTCTGGTGGTAAACTTGTGTTGGGGCAAAGTCACGAAGAGGTTATTGTACCGTTAATGAAGGAGTACATCTCTTCGTACCGAGACCTGCCTCGCGCGGTCTACCAGATACAAACGAAGTTTCGTAATGAAAAAAGAGCAAAATCCGGCATCATGCGAGGTAGGGAGTTTTTAATGAAAGACCTCTATTCGTTTCATGCGAACGAGCAGGACTTTGAAACATACTACGACTTAGCGACGGAAGCGTACAAACGTATTTTTTCTCGCGCAGGTATTGGACAAAAAACATTCGTTACCTACGCTTCCGGTGGTACATTTTCGAAGTTTTCTCATGAGTTCCAAGCGCTCACCGAGGCCGGAGAGGATACCGTCTATGTGTGTGAGAAGTGCCATGTTGCGGTTAATAGTGAAATTAAAGAAGAACAGGCAGCCTGCCCCTCCTGTGGCATTTCCCTCCATGAGCTTTCGCTCCATACTGCTATTGAGGTGGGTAACATATTTCCACTCAAAACACGTTTTTCAGATGCGTTTGGGCTCAACTACACTGCGGAAGATGGCACTCACAAGCCTGTGATTATGGGATGTTATGGAATCGGTCTTGGCCGTCTTATGGGCACCGTAGTCGAGCTTCTCGCCGACGAGCATAGCTTGGTCTGGCCGCGTGAGCTCTCCCCGTACACCATCCACCTGCTCGCACTTGGAGAATCGAGCGAAGTGCGACGTACTACAGAAAACGTGTACCAACTCTGCCAAAAGCAGGGAATTGAAGTACTGTATGACGATCGTGATCAGCGAGCGGGAGAAAAACTTGCTGAAAGTGATTTGATAGGCATTCCAATTCGTGTACTTGTGGGCGAGAAGGGGATTACATCGAAAACCGTTGAGGTGAAAGATCGGGAAAGTGGCGAGACGTCTCATGTTCCCATGGATACACTTATTAAGGTACTTGTACAAAAAGTGTCTATCCCGCATGCGTAGCCACTGTCATTATGTCAATCTTCTCTAAAATTCGTCCTTTGTTATCACACGACATTGGTATTGATCTTGGTACGGCAAATACTTTAGTGTACCTCAAAGGGAAGGGCATCGTCATCAATGAACCTAGTGTTGTGGCGATTAATCAGAAGACCAACCATGTAGTGGCGGTGGGGAAGAGTGCAAAAGATATGCTAGGGAGAACCCCTCAGCACATTCGTGCGGTGCGGCCTCTTGTGGGAGGTGTGATATCTGACTTCGAAGTGACGGAGGAGATGCTCTCGTACTTTTTAGGAAAAGCACAGCAGGGCGCACATGCACTCTTTGGGCCGCGTGTGGTCATAGGGGTGCCTTCCGGCATTACCAACGTCGAAACACGAGCGGTACGTGATGCTGCAAAAAATGCAGGTGCGCGTGAAATACACATTGTTGAAGAGCCCATGGCGGCGGCTATAGGTATGAGACTCCCTATTCACGAGCCTCGAGGAACCATGATTGTTGATATTGGGGGCGGTACCACTGATATTGCAATACTTGCTCTTAAAGGTATCGTGGTGTCCCGCTATCTCCTCACAGCGGGTGATAAGCTCAATCAGGACATCGCTAACCACATACGTGATGAGTTTAAAGTAGTTGTTGGTGAAAGAACCGCAGAAGACCTCAAGCATAGTATTTGTTCTGTCACCGAGGGAGGGGTAGTGGCGGAACAGGCGGTTCGTGGTCGCGACCTTGTCACGGGACTGCCAAAGGAAATGATGATAACAGATGAAGACATCAGGAACGCAATAGGTGGCTCTATGGACCATATTATCGAGTCTATCAAAGAGGTACTCGAAGAATCACCACCGGAAATAGTCGCCGATGTAATGCGTGACGGTATTCATTTAACAGGCGGCGGAGCACTTATACGTGGTGTTTCTGAGCTTATAGCTCAACTGCTTGATGTACCGGTGCGACGACCTGATGATCCCCTTACCTCGGTGGTACGTGGCACCGGAATAATCGTGGAACGACTGGGCGCGTTCCATGAAATACTAGTGGACGATGAAGCACTCACTGTTCGAACAACATCATAAAACTGTACGTTGGCTTATTGTGCCCATACTATGCCTGTGCGGAACAGCGGTACTTACGTTTACCCCCCTACGTGTACCTGAGCGTATGCGAGTTTATTTGCGTGAAAGTATGGCTCCATTGCTGACAACTACCGTATCAATGGAGGCGGAGGTCATGGCAATTGTTGAGAGTGTAGAGTCAAAAGAGTCACTTGTGCGTGAAAATATCCGCTTGCACCAAGAGTTGTCAGACTTGCGTCATGCATCATTCATGACCGAGGTGCTGAAGTCGGAAAATGAGCGCCTTCGCAGACTTGTTAGGACTTCGGGCAAGGTGGAAAAAAGTATTCAGGCCACGGTGATCGCCGGCCCTGTTGGGGGTATGTACGAATCACTTCTTATTGATATTGGTACGGAGGACGGTGTAAAGGAACGATCGCTTGTATTGGATAGTACGGTAAATGTGGCACTGGGATATGTTGGAAGTGTCGGACCACGAAGTGCACAAGTAACGTTATTCTCTGCACCAACGCACATGTTTGAAGTACTACTTCGAGGCGCGTCTACTACACGTGTAGTTGCAGAGGGGCAGGGTAGTGGTGGGTTCAGAGTACAAGTTCCGAGAAGTGTTTCGGTGGCTGTGGGAGATCCAGTATTGTTGCCTATGGAGTATCCCTACCTTCTCGCTACTGTTGAATCGCTTACGGGAGAATCATCGGATCCAATAATTACCGCTTGGTTTAAGTCACCGATTTCATTCCATGAACTGCGCTCAGTACAAGTAATAGAGGAGGCTTGGATCGTTCCCGAAAATGATACTGCAGGCAAAAAGTAAATTGAAAGGTGTCTATGCATCACTTCGTCCAGCAACAACGATATACACTCATGACTCGAGGTGCGTTGGGATGTGGAGCCTTGTTTGCGTTGTGTGTGGGCAATGTCTGGCTTCTTCTCTTGTGCGCATTCTTTTTGACGTTGGTAAATGCATGGGAAGTATTCGTCCTTACTGGCATGTTTGATACACTCCACGTATCTTCAACAGATGAGTATCAGTGGGTTGTGACAGTGTCGGCACTCCTAATGGTGTGCGTAATATCGGTACTGAGGAGGTTTTTGAAATCTTTATGAGTATTTTCGACAGAATAAAAAAAAAGAATCATGTAAAAGAGATTTCACCGGACGAGATATTTGTAAAGTCAGATAATCTCTATGCACTTGATGCAGATCGTTTTGAGGGACGCATGGAGTATCCCATAGGTAGCGCGACGCTTACGATGGTAGGCATATCATGTGCGTGTATCGGGTTACTGTTTTTTTTGCGAGTGTGTGACCTTGCACTGCTCCATCATGATTCATATGTTGCAGAGGCAGAAAGCAATCGTCTCGACAGCACCCTTGTGTTTGCGGAGCGCGGAATTATTCGAGATAGGTACGGTGTTGAGTTGGCGTGGAACAGTAGTGCTGCAACAAGCACAAATGAGCACAGTACTCGTTCGTACACTAACCTCCGCGGACTTGGTCATGTGCTTGGGTATGCACAAGCCCCACGACGCGATAGGGCCGGCATATACTACCAACATTTTTTTGAAGGAGTGAGTGGTGTTGAGCTCTCCTTTGATGCGCTATTGAGAGGCACGAACGGCACACGTGTTGTGGAAACCGATGCACGCCTGGGTACGCTTTCCGAGACAGTGTTGGTGACCCCAAAGCGCGGAGAAGACCTCACACTCACACTTGACGCAGAGCTTACAAGCGAGCTCTATAACATGCTTGAAGAGCTCGCAGAGCGTATACCTTTTCATGCGGGTGCAGCAGCATTGATGGATGTGCATACCGGAGAAATACTAGCTCTAACCAGCTTTCCCGAGGTACCCTCCCAAGTGCTCTCATCTGGAGACGCAGAGAAGATTCGCAAGTACCAAACGGATTCGCGACAGCCCTTCCTTGATCGCGTGCTTGGGGGCGTTTTCACGCCGGGATCTGTAGTAAAGACCGTTGTTGCATATGGCGCACTCAGTGAGGGTGTGGTGACCCCAAAGACCACCTTCCTCTCTACGGGTGCGCTTCTTCTTGCCAACCCGTACCTGCCCGGCGAGTATACTCGATTTTCTGATTGGAAGGCGCATGGTCTGGTCGATATGCGTCGAGCACTTGCGGTTTCCAGTGACGTGTACTTCTACTACGTAGGTGGGGGGTTTGGTACTCAACGTGGAATAGGAATTAAAAACATTGAAAAATACGCAAGAATGTTTGGCTATGGCAGTGTGACAGGTATTGCCCTTGAGGGTGAAAAGAGTGGTACTGTGCCAAGTCCTGCATGGAAGGAAAGTGTGTTTCCTGACGATCCTGTTTGGAGGATTGGAAATACCTACCATACCGCCATTGGGCAATATGGATTCCAAGCAACACCGCTCCAAGTACTTCGAGCTACGGCTGTATTCGCAAATGGAGGATATTTGGTGCGTCCCCGACTCAGCACCACAGAAGAAATTTCAACAACGCGTGTAGCACACAATGATGCATATATCTCCGTAGTTGATGAAGGTATGCGCCAGGGGGTGACGGAGGGTACAGCGATCGCACTTAATGTTCCGTACGTAAAGGTGGCTGCAAAAACGGGAACCGCTGAATTGGGAGTTCATAAAGAGTATGTGAACTCATGGGTGACAGGTTACTTTCCGTACAACAATCCAAAATACGCATTTGTCGTTCTGATGGAGCGAGGGCCTCGCGCAAACCTTATAGGAGCATCGTCACTGGGACACACTCTTTTCGATTGGCTTCACGAACATAGGCCTGAGTACCTTGGGCTTGCACCTACCTAAAGAACGTAGTCTGCTGTTTTGAAGGTAGTGACTACTATGCTATAGTGTCTTTCACGAATAACCATGACTGAAGCAAACGAGTACTTATCCCAAGAAAAGTACGATGAGTTAAAAAAAGAGTTGCATTATCTCACCACAGTGAGGCGTAAAGAAATCGCCGAGAGTTTGGATTACGCCCGCTCACTTGGTGACCTTTCGGAAAATGCAGAGTATGCTGAGGCACGCGAGCTCCAGGTTTCGACCGAAGAGCGTATACGCAGGCTCGAGAGTATGCTCGCTAGCGCAAAGTTACTTACCAAAAGTAAGGGTGACACGGTATCAATGGGTTCAAATGTAACCATAAAAAAGCAGAACGATAAGGACACCCATACTTATTTAATTGTGGGAAGTGAAGAAACCAATATGCTCGAACGAAAAATATCACATCTTTCTCCCTTGGGTGAAGCGCTCATGGGCAAGAAGAAGGGTGACGTATTCAGTTTTGAAACACCCGCAGGAAAACAAAAGTACACGGTGGTGGCTGTTGAGTAGCATGAGCAAAGAAGATACGCGTGCCGAAAACGAGTTGCGTGAGGAGCGACATCGAAAGCGCATTGTGCTTGAGGAGTCCGGCGTAGACCCTTACCCTTCCGTTTCGCACCGCACCCATGAGATTGGCGAAGTGCGCACGCACGCTGACGCGCTCCTAGAACGCGCGGAGCGGGTGGTGGTGGCTGGTCGCGTGACGAGTCTGCGCGAGCACGGAGGCACAGTGTTCTGTGACCTTCGCGATGGAACAGGGACGATACAGGGGTACCTTAAGTCTGACACGATGCAGGACCACTTTGTATCATTTCGTGAGTGTGTTGACCGAGGAGACTTTATTGAGGTTACTGGCAGTGTGGTAACCACAAAGCGCGGTGAGCTCTCGGTGCTCGCAACAGAATGGAGGATGCTTGCAAAAAGTGTACTCCCCATGCCCGTGGAGTGGTTTGGTATAAAAGACGAGGACGAGCGTTACCGCAAGCGCTACCTCGACATGTTCCTCTCCGAGGAGCTTCAGAAGAGGATGGTGAGGCGCAGTCGCTTTTGGAATGCCGCGCGGACCTTTCTGCTTCAGCGAGATTTTATTGAGGTGGAGACGCCCGTGCTTGAAACCATGCCTGGTGGAGCCGAGGCACGTCCATTTACCACACACCATAACGCGCTTGACATGGAGGTGTGCCTCCGCATCTCGGCGGGAGAGCTCTGGCAGAAGAAGCTCCTTGTCGCGGGGTTTCCAAAGACGTTTGAGATAGGGAGAATTTTTCGCAACGAGGGCATGAGCCATGAGCACCTGCAAGACTACACCCAGCTTGAGTTTTACGAAGCATACTCCGACCTGGAAAAAGGGAAGGTGATGGTGCAGGAGCTCTACCGCACACTCGCCCAGCAGGTGTACGGCACGTCGCACTTTACCGTTGGGACATTTGAGGTGGATCTTGCAAGCGTATGGACCGAGGTTGATTTCTGCGAGGCGCTCACAAATGCGTACGGAGTGGATCCTCTTACCGCAACGCGCGAGCGGGTGGAGGAAGCGCTCGTGGCGCATGGGATTGCGTATGAGAAGAGCTCGCTCTCAATTCCGAGGGGTGTTGATCTTCTTTGGAAACAGCTAAGAAAAACCATAGCGGGGCCGGCCTTTCTTGTGAATGTACCCGTCTACCTCGAACCTTTGGCAAAGCGAAATGAGAGAGACGGACTCACCGTTGCACGCTTTCAGGTACTCCTCGCGGGTTCGGAGGTAGGGAAGGGGTTTAGCGAGCTCAACGACCCGGCCGACCAGAAGGCACGCTTCCTCGACCAGCAAGCAATGCGTGACATGGGTGACGAGGAGGCGCAGTTTGCCGATATGGAGTTTGTTGAGGCACTTGAGTATGGCATGCCACCGGCGTTTGGTTTCGGCGTCTCGGAGCGACTCTTTGCTTTTTTTGAAAACGTTTCCGCGCGTGAAGCCCAACTCTTTCCGCTGATGCGTCCACGACATTAGTGTTGCAGTACCTTCGGTCTACAAGACAAGAAGTCGACCAAAAGGTCGACCCCCTTCGTTTCGTGACGCATCCGATTTTGCCTTTCGCGCGAATCAGCATTTTTGAAAAAGTACGACTTTCAGTCCGAAAGTACGTCGTCTGCCAATCTTCGCTCCCAGAGTAGAAATTTTTTTTAACACAATGAGGCAATGGTCAATCAAGCATTTTTGCGTCGGCATCAGGTATCCACGAACCGCTCACATGATGATAGCTTTGCTGTTTGCCATCCATAGACTTTGTTCAGGGTTGGCAGATTAGGAAACGTAATAGCAGGGATTACTGCTTAAACTGGTCAACCTACATTTCTAGATAGTAAACAAGCCAAAATTACTGCTTCAAAAGAAAATATCTCAGAGAAGAGAAAATTTCTAAAAAAGATTGGCTCGAACCTGTTTATTAGGGGATTGCGCGCTTGCCGTTTCTAAGTCATACACATGGAAAATCTTTCCGGATTTTCCATGCCTGACGCCATAGACGACCGAGATTCTGCTCTTGTTCTGACAGGCACCCGCTCGCGGACTAGTTCAGAACTGCAAATTAGGTTCGTATTCAAAGAGAATTGGTATAGAGTGGAACTTTTAGTCGTGTCTGGAAATGGAATACACCAGAACTTGAGTGATTAAAAAAGTGAGGCACCTTGATGTTATCGCAGGGACTCGGGGTTTTATGGTGTCCGTACTGATTCAGAGGTGACCACAATAAGCGTTATTATGACCACGGGAAGGGCAGCAACCATACTGAGCCGCTTCTGAGTATGGAATCGTCACTGCATCCATGAATGCTCCTTTATTGAAGAATGTGTAATTACAGAGCATTTTGTGCGATGAGAAACGCGAACCGAAGTATTTTTTCTTCTCGGTCGGGAGTACCCTCAGGTGGCATTTCGACGAGGTAGTCTTCTCCACCGTCTTGTGCCCAGGCTGGCCATGCTCCGGCGCAGACCAATGCAAAGAGTCGCCTAACTGCATCTCGGTAGTCTCGATCCTGTTCTTCTGTGGGAATTCGCTCGACCAGCGTCATTGGGATTCGCATTATCTGACGCGCTGGGTTACCCTGAACGTTTAACAAGGTTTGGAATACCGAGTGAATGCGTTCACACCCTTCGCGAGTGGGCGTTCTGTGGCAACTCCCACACTCGACCATGAGACGCAGTGGATCAGATAATGTGTCAAGCGCGAAAAGTTCTGTCTCAGCAGCCCCACAGACTGGGCACATCGCAGTGTCGCACATTGGACAAACTCCATTTTTCTGTGAATGAACAAGATCCCTTGAGGAGGGAATAAGCATCAAAAGTATATAAGCACAACATATAATGCCTGTCAAGTTTACCTCGGGCAGTAGTCTTCCATTGCATGGATGGTACATTTGTCACATCCCCTATTGCAGTGCGCGGCTCACTACGATAAGTTCGAAATCTTCTCGTCCAGGCAAGAGAAAAGCAGTTTGCTCGACATAGTACGGGATATTGGAACCTTTTGGAAGACGAATAAAGAGCATATCTGGCTACCAAATATAAAGCAGGGATTCTTTGGAATTACGAGACCGACTGAGAAGGAGATGGCTGAATTTTACGGTCGCTGAAACCAAGCAACAATCTTTCCTACAAAGAAAAAGAGTACGCTGTAAAGCATAATCGTAACTCCATAGACTGTTTTTGGAATACTCATATCAAAACCCCATTGAGTAGGGTCAGTTTTTTCGCATAAAGATAGTCCAACAAAAAACATAATGACTGAAATAAAGATAATCCACTTTCCAGTCCTTTTAGGTTTATATCCTCCTTGAATTGCAACCTTTGTGGTCCCGCCGATACCAATCCAAGCAGCGATAATTGCTACCAAAAGGCCACCTATTACAGTAATTACTAATTGACTCATACCGAAACATTATTCCTTAAAAAGCAAAAA
>JAYRER010000039.1:0-4554 GCA_041908795.1 Minisyncoccota bacterium
AGTACACCGCGAGTCCATCCAGTATCGCGAGTACCCATATGAGTACGAAGAGCGCAGCGAGAGTTCGGTTATCGGACATTGCCTTCATTATACCCCATTAAGAAAGGTGGGGCGAAACAAAAAACCCGCGCATGGGCGGGGTCTTTGTGGGGCCTGAAGCATGAGTATACCCTGTCAATGACACGTGGGTGTCCAGGTACTCCTGCGTGCTGAAGTGGATACCTCATTACGCGAAGGATATTCGGACTCCCGGGAATACTCATTAAGAGGATAACATGCTCCTGACCCTGCATTCAGTATAGCATATTTTTTGCGATCAAGTACGCACCGTCCGCACCATCACCTCGTGGTCACTGTTCATCACACCGGTTTCCGAAAATCCGTACCTGCGATAGAATATTTTCGCTCGCTCGTTCCCGCACCACACATCGAGGTAAATGCGCGAAGCCGCACGCATGGTGGGATGCGTCAGTGTGGCATCCATGAGCGCACGTCCCACCCCCGTCCCTTGGTGGTCTCGTAGCACGTAGAGACGCACGAGCTCGCGGTCGCCCTCCTCCGGCACCACACCAGATTGGTCGACAGGACCGAAGAGTGCGTAGCCGACAGGAACACCCTCAATCTCGGCAAGTAGCGCGCAGTGGTTACGGAGCGCTTCCTCAAAAAATAATACCGAGCGGGTCTCACGCACCGCGCGTTCCATCGTTTCGGGCGTGTCGCGCGCAGTAAATGTCTCTCTGTAGGTGCGCTCGGCAAGAGCGGCAAGCATTGGAACATCATCCGAGTATGCTTCGCGCACCACGCAACTACTCGAGTATGCCATCGAGATTCACGTCGTAGAGTATCTGCTCTTGAACGAGACGGTACGCAACGAGTTCGTCATCCGCGAACCAATGTGTGAGCTCGTTGTTCGCTTCCTCAACCGAGCCTGAGGCGTGAATGAGGTTCCGAATCGCACGATCGTCACTGTCCGCCATAGAGTATGAGTCCAGCACGAAATCGCCGCGAATGGTCCCCACGTCGCTTGAGCGCGGCTCGGTACCGCCCACAATCTTCCGCACAAGCTCCACCGCATGCGCCCCTTGCCACGCCATGACGACGACCGGTCCAGAGGTCATGTACTTCTTCAAGCGCTCCACCACCGCATCTCCCACCTTCTCGGGGTCATCATTGGGCGGCGTCTGCCCCTTCTTCTTGTACGACTCGATCGCCTTCTCACCCACTTTGCGCTTCCACGAGGGGTCGAGAGTGTAGTGCGTCTCCACCGATTCTGCAGTCGGCACCGTAAATTTGAGTCCAACCATTTTGAGACCAACGCGTTCGAAGCGGCCGACGATTTCGCCAACGAGCGATCGTTGTACTCCGTCGGGCTTGATAATAACTAACGTGCGCTCTCGATGAAAATCCGTCATAAGTACGTGGTGAAGAATAATGGTTTGCAACTCTCGTTGTTGGCTGTAGTATACATGGGGGTTGAAAAATTCAAAGTCGGACACAGTAGAGGAAACAGCAATGCCGACTCAAACAGCCGATACTACTACGCTCTGCTCATGTCCTCCTGGATACTGCACAGCACCTCGCTCGCCGAGCTGTAAGGAACGCGCACGACTTGCTACCCCAGTCAACAACGAAGCCAGTGTCGACACCGAGTACGTGGAAATCATCAAAGACGCCACCGAGCCGAGCTGAATGCTCCGCTCAAAAAAGCAGAAACTCGAAGCCCGCCCGCAAGGCGGGCTCACTCGCGCGTGAGTACTTCCGCCTCGCCTTCCGTTACAATAATATCGTGCTCAAAGTGCGCACTACGGCTCCCGTCTTTCGTGCGCACGGTGTACCCATCGCGCTCAAAGATAACCCCACCCTTCCTTTCGTTTACCATCGGCTCAAGCGCGAGCACCATACCCGCCACCAGTCGCTCGCCCGTGCCTCGCACTCCGTAGTTGGGTACTTGGGGTTCCTCATGCACCTTCGTGCCCACACCATGTCCGCAGAGGTCGCGCACGATACCGAAACCATGCTCGTGCACGTATGATTCAACCGCATATCCGATATCGCCCACCGTATTGCCCGCGCGGGCTACGGCAATGGCCCGCGTGAGAGCTTCTTCGGTGACCGCAAGGAGTTCCCGTGTACGCGCACCCACCTCACCCACCGCAATGGTGTGCCCCGCATCGGTAATGACCCCGTCACGCGTGAGTCCTATATCAAGCCCGACGATGTCGCCCTCCCGCACGGTGTAGTCAAGTTCGGTCGGTATACCATGGACCACAATGTCGTTTGGTGCGATACAGAGCGCGCAGGGATACGGGCGTGGTGCACCCGCGGGCTTGTACCCCAAGAATGCCGGCTCCGCATTGACTTCCTTTATGAGTCGCCGTGTATGTGCTTCAAGCTCACTGCTTGTCACACCCGGCACCACACGCTCACAGAGCGCACGGAGTACTTGTGCGTGCCGCTTGCCGAGGTCACGAAGCGCCCTCAATTCCTCGTATGTTTTTACCTTAGCCATTGTCAATACATGCAACGATGGAACGGTGTACTTCTTCAACAGAGCGCGCGGCGTCAATATCGCGCACGTCGTAGTCGGGATGCTCACGAAAGTACTCGATAGTGAGCCGCACATCACGGCGGAACCACGCAAGGCGCCTTCGCACCTCCTCCTCGGTGTCATCGAATCGCTTGCGCCCGTGGACGAGCCGCTCCACCACCGCCTCATCGGGAATATCAAACACCACCACTTTTACGTTGTGGCGCTCGTAGAATTGGAGCGCACTATGAAGAATGGGTGACTCTTCTGCGCGACGAGGAAACCCGTCGATGATGAGGTGCTCATCGCCGGTCACCCCCTCAATGAAAAGCGAACTCCAAATCCAGATAGGTAAGAATGCCGGCGCAAGCCGCCCGTGGGTGAGCTCTTCCTTGATACGCCGCTGAGTGTACGTCTCACCTTCCATGAACTCACGAAACTTTGATCCCGTTTGGAAGTAGTGAGTGGGGCGCGTCTCGTCGTTCTCCTCGAGGTATGATTTTAAGAGCTCCGCTTGCGTACCCTTGCCGCATCCGGAGGGGCCGATGAGAATGACTGTGTGGGATTCCATGAGAAGAGCGTACCACCACGTGGGGTACAGCGTACTGGGGATTAGTACTCGCGAATCGATATTTGCGCATCAGTCTTTCGCACAAGGTCAAGCACCACTGAAACTACAATGAGAAGCGCGGTCCCACCTATTGCGAGTGCTTGGAAGCCGGTCACTGCCTGCATGATGATGGGCAAGACCGCAATCGCCGAGAGGAACGTCGCCCCCACAAGTGTGATGCGAGTAAGAATACTTGCGAGGTACTCTGCGGTCGCCGCACCCGGACGCACCCCGGGAATGAACGCGCCTGACTTTTGTAGATTGGTGGCAATTGCTTGTGGATCAAAGGTAACCGCCGTGTAAAAGTATGTAAAGAGGAAGACAAGCACAAAGTACATGCCACCGTAAATCCAGTTGTTGGTGAAGTATGCAAGTGCGCTTTTTGCAAATGCAACAACCTCGACGTTCGAAGTGGTAGAGAGGAAATTCAGTATCATTTGTGGAAAGAGGATGATGGAGAGTGCGAAGATGATAGGAATGACACCCGCTTGGTTTACTCGGAGCGGTAGGTAACTCTGCACCCCACCGTAGCTCGTACCTCCACGCACTTGTTTGGCGTAGGTAACCGGCACAGGTCGCTCCGCTTCAGTGATGACGACCACCGCAGCGGTCACAAGCAAAGTCGCTATCACCCCACCAAGGTAGAGCGGAATCTGCGATGGGTCGTAGGAAAAGAGGAGCTGGCTTATCGTCTGCGGGAGTGCTGCGACGATGCCAGCAAATATGATGATTGAGACACCGTTTCCAAGACCAAATTCTGTCATAAGCTCCCCGAGCCACATGAGTAACATCGAACCCGCGGCAACAACTGCCACATTAACTAGAAATACCATAAGCGAAAGGTCCGCCTCAATAACATCCTGCCGTGAGAGGAGCATGAGGAAGCCAAACGACTGAATGAAGGCGAGTGGCACACTGATCATACGTGAGTACTGGGTGAACTTCTGCCGCCCCACCTCACCCTCCTCTTGGTAAAGAGCCTTAAGACGAGGGCTCATAATAGTCAAGAGCTGCATGATGATGGACGCAGTGATGTACGGACCCACACCAAGCATGACGATGGAAAGGTTGGAGAGGCCACCTCCGGAAAAGATATTCAGAAGACCAAGGTACTCGTTGTTCGCAAAAAACGCCTCGAGCTGACCCACGTTCACCCCGGGTATGGGAATGGAAGCGAGGATGCGAAACACCGCAAGTGCGCCAATAACAAAAAGGATGCGCCCTCGGAGGTTGGAGTCGGAGAAGATGAGTGTTAGCTTCTGGAAAAATGTTGTGAGCATGGTGAAGAAAATCCTAATTCCAAATTTCTAATCGCTAATTCCAGTCACAAGGCACCTGTACTTTTAGAAATTAGTATTAGAAATTTTTTTCTACAAGACTGTGCCACCCACTTTCTCAATCGCTTCCCGTGCCTTTA
>JAYRER010000040.1:0-31203 GCA_041908795.1 Minisyncoccota bacterium
AATAAAGTGACGCGCAAGGAATTGAAGCACGTGCAAGACCTACTGAACGAACGACCACGCAAGGTTTTGGACTGGCGAACACCGAAAGAAGCGTTCGAGGAATTATTAGAAAAACGTGCAGTTAGAGTTTGAGTCCAAGATATGAGTATGCGCGTTAATTTTATTCATTACTACAAACAAAATGCTATTTTAATATCTACTAACAATCAGAAACAAGGTTTTCTTTCAGCTCAGTTGCCGGGCTATTTTGTTAGCGTGCACGTAAATGGATGTAGATGTCCTCAATGGCCTTGACTGCGTCACCCGCAGCAATATTGTTCTGGTGGTAGAGCGCGTCGGTACAGTCGCCAGCGGCCCACACACCCTTTGTTGAGGTCGCCTGTGTGCGAGGATCCACTACAACGCGTCCATAATCATTTAGTGAGATCAGATCATGCAGGAAGTTTGTGTTAGGAAGCATGCCTATTTCAACAAATATTCCTTGAACGGCAAGGCTGTGCTCTTGCTCCGTGAGTTTGTCTCGATAACGCAACCCGGATACAAATGCGTCACCTGTTATCTCTAGTGTCAGTGCATTGGAAATCGTTTTCATATTTTCGTGCGCCGTCACTTTTTTGATAGTAATTGGGTCGGCGCGAAAAGCACCACCACTGTCAAGAAGCGTGACACTTTTACAGTATGCAAGAAGCTGTGCCGCTGTTTCAAAGCCGGCGTTTCCTCCACCAATAACCGCCACATCCATGCCGGAGAAGAGTGGGCCGTCGCAGGTAGCGCAGTAGGTGAGCCCCTTTTGGTCGAACTTCTCTGCGCCAGGCACCGTAAGCTTTTTTCTCCCCGCACCAGCAGTTATGAGTACCGTCTGTGCACTAAGTGTAGGTCCACTGCTAAGCGTAGCTGTAAACCCATCGGCATTCTTGTGTAGAGCTTCCACGCGCACTCCTTCATAGAGCTCTAGGTACTCGCCCTTGTATTCCATTACATGTGCCTTGAGTGCGGCGGCGAGGTCGGAACCACGCATGTGCGGTACACCAATCCAGTTTTGAATATCATCGGACACAATACTCTGCCCGCCAAACGTGTCAGTAACAATAACGGAGCGGAGTTGTTTGCGCGCGGCGTATACCGCGGCTGCCGCACCGGCCGGGCCCCCGCCCACTATGAGAAGTTCGTGCATATGTGTTGGCTGGTAGTAAATAAAAAGCCTGTAAACATTGTACAGGTACCACTCTGCTTACCACAAGGTACCTCCACGTACCTATTTTATCTTTGAACGGCGCAAGAACGCAGGCACACCCCATTCACCATCTTCATCACTTGATGGAGTAGCCTTTGAATCAGAATCAATACGTCGGTCGGGCCGCTCGTCAAGTAACGGGGCGCGTTCATGGTGGTCGACACCAAGAGACGTACCAGCGGGGCGCGCAGTGGGACGTACTGCGGTCACCGCATTGTGAATCATACCGGATGTTTGGTTAGTCTCAGGTGCTCGGGAACCGATAGAAAACAGTGGGGAACTTGCACGACGCAAAACGTCTTCAGTAAAACCAGTTGCAATGACAGTAACTTTGATTTCATTCTTCTTGAGCTTGTCATCTCGTACCGCTCCAAAGATTACTCGCGCATTGGGGTCAATGGTTTCAGTGATGACGCGAGCCGCGTCTTGTATTTCAAGCATACCAAGGTCTTCACCTCCCGCGATTGCGAAAAGAACACCCTTCGCACCGGAAACTGAGATTTCAAGGAGTGGAGAATTAATTGCCTTCTGTGCCGCTTCTTCTGCACGCTTTTCACCTGACGCAACACCGATACCCATGAGTGCCGATCCAGCATCCTGCATAACAGATCGAATATCAGCGAAGTCCACATTTACAATTCCCGGGGTGGTAATAAGCTCTGAAATACCCTCAACCGCTTGTCGCAGAATGTCATCACACATCGCAAAGGCGTTCGTGACCGTTGTGTCGCGGTCTACAATGGCAAGCAGACGATCGTTCGGTATAATGATGATGGCGTCCACTTCTTTGCGCAGGTCATCTATTCCTTCTTCGGCGGCACGCATGCGTTGTTGGCCCTCAAAAGAAAATGGCTTCGTTACTACCCCGACCGTGAGTGCACCCACTTCCTTAGCGAGTCTTGCAACGACACTATTTGCGCCGGTGCCTGTGCCACCACCCATGCCGCCGGCGATGAACACCATATCAGACCCTTTTAGGGCTTCCAAAATTTCTTCTTGGGTCTCCTCAGCGGCACGTTTCCCCACATCCGGGTGACCACCAGCGCCGAGACCGCGTGTAAGATTCTTTCCAATATGAATCTTCTTTTTTGCTTTGTTGTGTTGAAGGTCTTGCGCATCAGTGTTGACTGCGATGAAATCAACACCCTTCACGTTACTGTTCAGCATGTGGTTAACGGCATTGCAACCGGAACCGCCAACTCCAATGACACGGATTCTCGCGAACGACTCAACATCTTGCTGTATCTGTGGCATGAGGTGACGCTGAACTGCTAAGTCATCGCATGATAGCAGAGTCCGTACAAAAAAGAACGGTTGACAGTAGAACAAAAACGTATTCTCTAAAAAAGCCTTGCAATTACGTGCAAATCAGCTATGGCAAGAATTGGCGAAACCAAGTAAAAAAGCTGTCCACTGAACTCTTGACAGTTGAGAGAGCAGATGATGTTTCTTCGGTGGACATACCCCAAATGGTGAGGCCGTAAGCGACTGCCCAGCTCGCGTCTTTTATTTTAATTTGGTCTCCGAGAAGCACCGCTCTCTTACTTGGAAGTTTTAGTGTGGCACGTGCAATGTCTTCTATGGTTGCCACACCGGAACCGCCCCCGGATAGAATGATTCCTGCGGGTAGAAGGCCATTTTTTCCAATACGTTTGAGGTGCGCTTCTATGAGGTCAAAAATATCAGAGAGTCTTGAGGCAATGATGTCGTCAAGGTGTTTCTTATTGGGTGCGTTGCCTACAAGAGCACCTTTTTTTGCTTGCTCCGCATCGTCAAGCCCGATTTTGAGACCAAGCGCGATGTCGTGCGTAATATCGGTTGAACCGATAGGGAAAACTTTGATGGAAATGGGTACGTCGTTCTCAAACACCGCAATCGATACCGTTTCTGCACCAATGTTCGCAAGCACGCACCCTGCAATTTTTTGCGCCTTACCTAAAGTAACGAAGCTACCCGCCAAAGGACTTGCCATCACATCTACCACCGCCACCCCAGCATCCTCGACGGCGGTTATGAGATCGTGGAGGTGTTGTTCAAGTGTAGTAACAAAAAGTGTTTCAACCTCAAGCTTACTTCCTTTAAGCCCCACCGGTCGTCCCAGCACACGCTCACTATCAAGGCGGTAGGCAAGGGGAATCACATGAATGGTTTTTCGGTTTACAAGCCTGTGCTTCACCTTTTGTTCACACGCCTCCACTGCATGGGTGACGTCTAGCGAGGTTACCTCTTGATCGGAACGGGTTGTGTGTACCTCAGCGCGTGCGCGAACTTCTTCAAGACCTACTCCCCCCACGGAAAGGTACGCCTTCCTAATAGTCACACCAGAGGTCTTTTCTGCCTGTATGAGGGCCTGGCGTAATGAGCGTGTCGTGTCCGCGGGGTTCATGATATACCCATGCCGAATGCCGCGCGAGAGTGCGTATCCCGTACCCAGCACGGTAGGTAGTGCATCGTCGGGCGCCGCCACAGCCACGACGACCTTAACTTGGTACGTACCTATATCTATACCTACTACAGTGCGTCGTGCCATGACAGACACCGGGGAATCCGATGTGCGAGCAGGGGGCCACTAGCGCACGGAGAACCGGCGCCATAACATGTGCTCGATACGGTCCATTGTACTCCCGTGGTCGTGCCCCTTCAAATGCACGCATCCGTGGATAAAAAGATGGAGAACATGGCCTTTCTCCGAAAGGCCGAAGCGATGAGCTTCACGCCTTGCTCGTGCAAGATTAATAAAAATCTCACCCTCGTACATCGAGAGCGGAAACGAAAGCACGTTTGCAGGAGTGTGCTTATTGCGATAGGTGCGGTTGAGTGCTCGGGCCTTTGCATCACCCACTAGTACAAGCGACAATGAGTAGTCCTTGCCCAAGATGGTGCGTGCAATTTTCGAAAAAGGCACGTCGGGCACGGGCCGTCGTGTTGTGGAGTGGATTGCAAACCTGCTAGCGCCGCTTGTTTTTTTTGCTCTCAATGGTGCGACCAAGTTTAATGAGCTCATTGTAGGTCTCACGACGTGTGATTAGCGTCAATACACTTCGTTTTTTCTTGGTCGTGCTTTCGGGCCTGCTGTGATAGCGCAATGATCGCACGCGTTTTACAACACCCGAGCTCTGCACTTTTCTGGAAAAACGGCGCATGAGGCTCGCGTTGTTTTCGTTGTTATTCTTTTGTACCTCAACGTTTATCATAAGATTGGGCAATGCTACCACGCAGTTGTGCCGGACGCAAGGGTTTTTCACCTTATATGTGCGCTCTTTCTCGTACCATAAAAGGAAGGGTGTCAATCGACACGGTTTGTTGGGCGCGCGTGAGTGCATTGCGTATGATGGCAACACCCTCAAGGGCCTCTTTTTGACCCACAATTACAACAAAAGGCACTTGTGTCCGCTCGGCGTAGGCGAGTTGGTCTGACAGGCGCTCATACTTAAAGCATTGCTCAATGGGAATACGGGCCTTTCTAAATGTTTCTATGACGCGGAAACTTTTGATGCGCGCTTCCGTGCCAATGTTGATGAGGCAGACGCGTGGCTTGTGGGCCCGTAGAACCTGAGTAACGATATCATGTACTCCTTGCTCGAGCGCGTGGAATTCAATTATCAACCCAACGGCGGGGGTTGCTACTTTAAATAACGTACGCGAAAGTTCATCATACCTACCTCCACGTGCGATGCGTACATCCACCCCCTCGGTTTTAATCGTTGAAAACTCGTAGAGAAGATGGGAAAAGCATTCACGGGGTCCCATGAGCAGGTCATCAAGTTCATAGGGAGTGTTATGCGACTCCATGAACTCAAGTACTTCGCGCAGATGACGCCTGCTTGGTGCGGTAAGGTATTCAACTGGGCGGGGGAGTTCAAGGGCAAGTGCGTCGCGCCGTTTCGCAAGCGCCACTACCGCGCGATACGCATCCTCACGTGCGAGTATTTGGAGTGCGGGGGGCAGATCTCCGAATCTGCGTTTTATAAATATCGTTGCTTCGCGGAGGAAGCGTGCCACTGAATCTCTATCGCCAATGCCGTTTACGCGTATGGTGAATGAACGCATACCAAGTTCATCAAGAATTGAGAGCGTTGTTCTAAGTACGAGGGCTTCGGCTATGGTGGAACGTGATCCCACCGCGTGAAGTCCGAGTGAAAGTGTAACGCCGCCACCTTTTTGTTTGCTTGTGGCACTCGTAAAGTAGAGAAGTGGTTCGCGTCGCGGCATTAACCCCGCCGAATACAGTCGGGCGAGGCCTTGCTCATAATGACGCAGTGATCCGTCGAGCGGCACCTTAGGACGCTCATTTTGTGCACGAAGGGCGATTGCTTTCGCTTGCGCCGCCTTGGGATCCGGAAGAAGGTCTACCTCACCTCGTACCGCAGTGTCTAGCGGTAGGAAACCATAGTGCCGTGCAACGGGGATTGCCTTTTTGTAGAACTCGTCTGATTGTACGGTCAGCATGCAATATACGTGTGACCGAACCGCCTCATTTTATATTGGCGGGGTCGTCGAACTTGTACTCACCGGGCAAAAGTCCGAGGAGAGTGGGGGGCAGTAGGCGCACAAGTGCGCGTCCAACAATGTAACGGTCCCTAACAGGGCCCCATTGTCGCGAATCACTGCTCTGGTCGCGGTTATCACCCATAACATAGTACTCGTCAGGATCAAGTCGCTCTGTCACGTTGCCGAAACCACCACTTGTTTTTGGGAGGTAAGGCTCTGTGAGGACACGTTCAGTTCCAGCCACCGTGTCTTTAATGATGACTTGGTTTCCACGTACTTCAACCGTCTCCCCGGGAAGTCCTATAATACGTTTAATAAAGTACTTACTCGGATCATTAGGATATTTAAACACCACCACATCTCCCCTGTGCGGGCTATCGAAACGGTACGACAGTTGGTCGATGATGAGATATTGGCCTGTCTCAAACGTCGGGGACATTGATGCCCCAGAGACGATGAATGGTTGTGCAATAAACAATCGAAATGGGAGAACTATGACGAGAGCGAGTATCGCATATTTAAAAAGTTCAACAATAAAACTATCATGCGGCTCTTCATTCTGACTGACGTAAGGTTTGTCGTACGATGGTGCTTCGAAGTGAGGTGGTTGTGAACGTGGAGTAAGGTGAAGTGGATCCATAGGTGATGATAAGTATATCAGATAGTTTTTACTTGCAATAGTTATTTCGAAAAAAGAAATTGGGAGAATGAAATATTTGTGCGCGAGATACACCTGAACACTACACCGTGACCCTTGTGTGGTATGTGCGCGAGATGTGATACCGTGTGCATATTGAATACTGCGTAGTATACTTTATTGTATGAATTTTGTTTTAGCCGGGCTAGGGAATCCCGGAGAAGAGTATACAGATACGCGCCACAATATTGGACGCATGGTGGTCGAGGAGTTTGCGCGGACGTATAGCGCGTCCGAGTGGAAACGTGACGTCACAACAAAGACACAGAAAAATAATTGTGTTCTCGGGGGGAATAACGTCCTTGCAGTGCTTCCGGAAACTTTCATGAATCGTTCCGGTACTGCGATTGCCCCACTTGTTTCAAGTGAAAAAGCGCTTGAACGTCTCGCAGTGGTGCATGATGACATTGACCTCCCATTCGGAACTCTGCGCATTGTTTTCAATCGCGGTGCGGGTGGACACCGAGGGGTTGCCTCTATCGAGCGCGCGGTGAAATCTTCGGCGTTTGTACGGGTGCGTGTGGGTGTTTCCCCTGTGACACCGAGCGGTAAGCTCAAAAAACCGCGCGGCGAGCAAGCGGTGCTTGATTTCATTTTGGGTACGTTCACCAAGAAAGAGCAAAACGAGCTTCCCGCGATACTTTCACGCGCCGCGTGTGCTGTCGCCGCCATAATCGTAGAGGGTCGCACGAATGCGATGAATGAGTATAATGGTGAGGTGCCCCCGAGTAGGGCGGGGAAGCGGGTGCGAACCGAGCACAAAAAAAGCGCAGCGAAGAAGTAAGGGTCTAAAGAAGTGCACACGGTACCAAAAAAAGTATGACATGGGGACGATTCAACAAAAAACATGGCATGGCAGGCCTTTTCATAGCCGGTGGGGTTGTTGTTGCATCGCTCTTCACAGTGGGAAAAGTGACACCGAGCGCGCTTGAGCCTTTCGCTGTATGCCTGGGAGAAAATGGAGCGACGTTCTATGGGGCGTTTTGGTGCGGACATTGCCAAGAGCAAAAGCAACTTTTCGGCAACGCAAAGAACTCCCTTCCCTACGTCGAGTGTTCGAGTCCCGATGGCCAGCGCCAGCTCGATGTGTGTGAAAATGCATCCGTGGAGAGCTACCCAACGTGGGTGTTCGCGAACGGGGAGCGTACAAGTGGCGTACAAACGCTTGCACAGCTCGCTGAAAAAACAGGGTGTCCCTTACCTCTCTAAATATGTCTCCCTTCGTTAGTGCACTCACCACTCTGTTTGCGGCAGGCACTGTACTCCTCCAAGGAGTCATTGTGGTGGGCTTCATTGGAACATTTGTGTTTCGTTACCGCTTTCATCCTTTCCTCACACTGCTCGTGGTACGCCACGGGGTCCTCCTCGCGGGAGTACTCGCGGTGGTGTCCCTCTTTATGTCGCTGTGGTACAGCAAAGTGGTGGGGCTTCCCGTCTGCGAACTTTGTTGGTACGCACGAACCATGATGTATCCACTTGCATTTCTCCTTCCCATTGCGGCCTACTATCGAGATCAAAGTGTTGCGCGCTACGTAGTTCCACTCGCCTCACTTGGCGCTGCGATCACTCTTCTCCACCACCTCTACCAGGTAGGCGCAGTGAGTATTACGAGTTGTGATATTTCCGGTATAAGCTGTGCGACGCGTTATGTGTACGAGTTTGGCTTTGTGACGATGCCACTCATGGGGCTTACGGTATTTCTTGCCATCATTCTCCTCACCCTCGCGTCACATCGAGGTTAACATGGGAGTCGGTGTTTCGTTTGAAGTAATAGCACGCTCGCGTACCACAAAAGCGCGACGGGGGGTGCTTAAAACACTGCACGGTTCGATCGAAACCCCCGTGTTTGTGGCGGTGGGTACCAAGGCGACCGTAAAGGGTCTCAAGCCGAGCATGCTTAGGGACTGCGGCATAGAGACCCTTATAGCGAATACCTACCACTTGCACCTTGCTCCGGGCTCAGATGTGATCAAAGAAGCAGGGGGTCTTCACCGATTCATGGGGTGGGAAGGACCGCTTATGACCGACTCGGGTGGTTTCCAAGTGTTTTCACTGGGTGCCGCCTATGGCAGAACGGTTTCCAAGGTGACACGCGAAGAGCTTGATGCGGAGACGCGAGTCGCGAGTGTCTACGACGAGGAGGTATCAAGTCAACACAACAAGTTGGCTATCATCGACGATGAGGGGGTGACATTCACCTCACACCTCGATGGATCATTGCATCGCTTCACACCTGAGCGATCTGTTGAGCTTCAACATGCATTCGGTGCCGATATTTTCTTTGCGTTTGATGAGTGCACCGCCGCCGAGGCAAGCTATGAGTACCAACGTGAGGCGATGGAGCGCACGCACAGGTGGGCGCAAAGGAGTTTGTTTGCGCACCGACAGAACGTCGGGGCAAGTTGGCAAGGTATATTTGGTATTGTGCAAGGTGGTCGTTTCGAAGACTTGCGGAGGGAGAGTGCGCGGACGCTCTCCACTTTTGCGTTTGATGGGTACGGCATTGGTGGGAGCTACCAGAAGTTTGACCTCGATACCGCCGTTGGGTGGGTGACAGATGAGTTGCCGCCGGAGAAACCTCGTCATCTTCTCGGCATAGGAGAGCCGGAGGATATTGTGCGCGGTATTGAGCAGGGGATAGATTTTTTTGATTGTGTCCAGCCGACGCGACTTGCACGCACAGGCGTTGCATACGGGCCTGAAGGGGTTAAACTTCAGCTTTCCCAGTCGGCGTACATCAGGGATTTTTCTCCTATTGACTTAAGGTGTGCGTGTGGTACGTGTCAAAAACATAGCCGTGCATACCTTTGTCACCTTATGCGTGCACATGAAATGCTCGGTCCCATATTATTAAGCGTTCACAACCTCCACTTTCTAAATACGCTTGTAGCACGTGAACGTGAGCGTATTGGATAAACCAAGTGCTTAGCTGGGTAACTAGCGGTTTTTTGCGTGCGTGTGGTATGGTGCAAGCATGAAATTTAAGCTTCATGCGCCATTCACTCCTTCAGGTGACCAACCACAAGCAATCTATTCACTCGTTGCGGGGCTTTATGCCGGCAAGCGTCACCAGACTCTTCTTGGTGCCACAGGCACCGGTAAAACGTTTACGGTCGCGAATGTTATTTCACAACTCAATATACCTACGCTTGTTATCGCACACAACAAGACTCTCGCGGCACAACTTGCCCAAGAATATCGTGAGTTTTTTCCAAACAACGCTGTTCACTACTTTGTTTCGTACTACGACTTCTATCAGCCGGAAGCATATATGCCGATCAGCGATACCTATATTGAGAAAGAGGCAATGATTAATGAAGAAATTGAACGCTTACGTCATGCGTCTACTCAGTCGCTCCTGACTCGGCGTGACACCATTGTGGTGGCTTCAGTTTCCTGCATTTATGGTCTCGGGAGCCCTGAAGAGTATCTAAAAGTGAACTTAAAGCTCGCACGTGGAACTCCCTTATTGCGTGCAGAGTTAACGCGCTCACTTGTCAGAATTCACTTCACTCGGACAGGCGCAGATCTTGAACCGGGGCTTTTTCGCGCACGCGGCAACACAATCGAGGTGATGCCAGTATCGGAGCGTACGATATACCGCTTCACCCTCGATGCCCGCTCGATTTTGCGAATCGAGGAGCTTGACCCAATTTCCAGAGTGATTCGCAAGGAGCATGAAAGCGTGTTCATTTTTCCTGCGAAGCATTTTATAACACCTGAACATGAACGCATGCGCGCGATCGCAGATATCAAGGCTGAGCTTGCAGCACGCCTCAAAGAGCTTGAGAAGCAGGGTAAGGTGCTCGAGCATGAGCGCCTCAAACGCAGGACGAACCACGACCTCGCTCTCATTCGCGAGGTAGGGTACTGCAACGGTATAGAAAACTACTCCCGTCATTTTGATGGGCGCATGAAGGGGGAGCCTCCCCACACACTACTTTCGTACTTTCCCCACCTCGCGGACGGCACTCCCGATTTTCTCACCGTTATCGATGAGTCTCACGTTACCGTCCCACAACTTGGTGGCATGTACGCTGGTGACAAAAGTCGCAAAGAGACACTCGTGTTGCATGGTTTCCGTCTCCCTTCAGCACTCGACAATCGTCCACTCACGTTCACTGAATTCTCTGCACGCGTGGGACAGACCATTTATACCTCGGCAACGCCCGGCACGTATGAGCTTGCCGAAAGTCGAAAAGAGGGACCTCTTGTTGAACAAATTATCAGACCCACAGGACTTCTCGATCCTGTGCTCGAGCTTCGACCAGTTGTCTCACGCAAGGGATACCAAGGTCAGGTACATGATTTTATTGAAGAGGCAAGCAAAGTGAAAAAGCGTGGCGAGCGTGCGCTTGTCACCACACTCACTAAGCGTATGGCGGAGGACCTCGCCGTGTTCTTAAAAAAGAAAGGCGTACTCGCAGAGTATCTCCACAGCGATGTAAAGACTATTGATCGCATTGAGCTTCTATCAAAATTTCGTAGAGGTGAATTTGATGTACTTGTTGGCGTCAATCTCCTTCGCGAAGGCCTCGATCTCCCCGAGGTATCGCTCGTGGGTATACTCGACGCAGACAAAGAGGGTTTTTTGCGTTCGGAAACATCACTCATTCAGACGATCGGTCGTGCGGCTCGTAATGTGAACGGACGTGTCGTTCTTTATGCGGACGAGTTGACCCGGAGCATGAAGCACGCCATGCACGAGACAGAACGCAGGCGTGCGGTGCAAGTCGCGTACAATAAGAAATACGGTATTACTCCCACCACAATCCACAAGGCTATAAAAGATATAGCTGATGAACTGCGTAGCGAGCATGAGAAAGCAGTTCAACAACTCTACACAATGGATCGTGAGTCATACCTAAAAAACCCACGTATGGTGCTTAAAGAAAAAAACAAACAATTGAACGACGCGGTACGACGACTCGACTTTGAAACTGCAGCACTTTTACGTGATGAGATTCATGCGTTCGAAAGCACCATCGGGAACGAAGCTCCTAGCTCTTCTTTGTCTGAAGGTGTGCGATTGAAAAGTACGCCATCAAAAAAAGTACGCCGGAAATAGCCCAGCCAATTTGGGTCGAGAGGGTGACTCCGCCGAACCTGACATCGAATCCATTAATTGATTGGAGGCCGTAGACCAGTCCCAATCCACCAAAGATGATCGCTGAGACTATCGAATAAAAGGGTTGGCGCATATGCAACATACGTAAAAATAGTTACTTACTAAGTGCACCTAGTATAGCGCGGCGGGAACGTCATGTGCCCGTTCTCAATAAGTGCTGTGGAAAACTTATTGGGTGTGTTACATTAAGCCGATCCTCGTCAGTGCATAAGGACAAGCTGGTATGTGGGAAAAAATTATAGTTAAAGGAGCGCGCACACATAATCTTAAGAATGTGTCGGTTGAACTGCCGAGGAACTGCTTGGTTGTGTTTACAGGAATCTCTGGTTCAGGGAAATCATCACTGGCTTTCGACACAATATTTGCGGAAGGCCAGCGTAGATATGTTGAGTCTCTCTCTGCGTATGCACGTCAATTTCTTAACCAGATGCAGAAGCCAGACGTCGAGGAGATACAGGGGCTCTCGCCAGCGATTTCAATAGATCAAAAGTCACGTTCAAACAATCCTCGCTCGACAGTCGCCACTATTACAGAGATTTACGATTACCTTCGTATTCTTTACGCCCGAGTGGGGCATGCGCATTGCCCCTTATGTGGTACGCGCATAGAGAGGCTTTCGGGTGATGAGCTTGAGCGGGCTATCCTTGAGCGCGTGCATGGACTGCGTGAGAGCACAACACAAAAAAAAGTTTTGGGGGTGGCGTATGATGACCGTAAGGTACGTGTTTGGGCGCCTGTGGTTGTGGGTAGAAAAGGCGAGTACTACCAACTTTTGTACGACCTTCTCGGTAAAGGGTATGAAAAGGTGCGCATCGATGGTACTGAACACGCACTTCGCGACCGTATTATACTCACCAAGACGAAGCGACACGACATTGATGTGCTTATCGATGAATTCTATGTTTCTGAGTTTGTAGGGAGTGGTCAAGATGTACGGGAGCGTTTGAAGGAAGCGATTGAGGTATCGCTCCATGAGTCGAATGGGCTGGTGAAGCTTGAGGAGCCGGACGGCTCCCTCCACATCTACTCATCACGCTTCATTTGCCCAAAGGACGGTACAAGTTTCCCTGAGGTGGAGCCACGCCTCTTTTCATTCAATTCCCCGTACGGTGCATGTGCCACTTGTAACGGGCTCGGCATGACAGGATTTTTTCACCATGAGGTCTGCAGTGCCTGTGGAGGAAAAAGGCTCAGACCTGAGGCACTCTCAGTTTTCCTTAATGGGGGACCAAATGAGGGTAAGAGTATTGTTGACTTTGTTGCGCTCTCCATCGAGGATGCACGGACATTTGTCCGTTCGCTCACCTTGAGCGAAAAGGAGCGAGAAATTTCGAATGTGTTGCTCAAGGAAATTGATGCGCGGCTCCAGTTCATGGTGAACGTCGGCATCGAGTACCTCACCCTCGACAGGCGAGCAAACACGCTCTCTGGTGGGGAGGCACAGCGGATCCGCCTCGCAAGCCAGCTAGGGAGTGGCCTCGTGGGCGCACTTTACGTGCTCGATGAGCCAACCATCGGTCTCCATCAGCGCGATAATGAACGACTCATCAAGACCTTAACCGCACTTCGCGATCTCGGGAACACCATTATCGTGGTCGAACACGATGAAGACACCATCTTTTCAAGCGACTACATAGTAGATATCGGCCCTGGGGCGGGAGTGCATGGTGGTGAAGTGGTGGTCGCAGGTTGGCTTGAGAAGTTGCTCACCGCGAAAAAAAACGTTTCAGGCTCCCGTACGCTTGCATACCTACGCGGCGAAGAGGCGATTGAAGTGCCGCACGAACGACGAGATGAAGATAAGGGGTGGCTGCGTGTGCGCAACGGTGCCATCTACAATATTAACGGCATGAACGCTGATATTCCACTGGGGCGACTCACATGCATCACGGGAGTGTCTGGCTCGGGGAAGTCGTCGTTCATGTATGAAATACTCCACAGGAACCTTCAGGGCAGGCTGGATCGCGACAAGCGCACGAGCGCGCTTTTCAACTGCTCGAGCTTCACTGGTACAGAGTACCTGTCGAGGGTGATTCTCATTGACCAATCACCCATCGGGAGGACACCAAGGAGTAACCCCGCAACGTACACAGGTGCTTTCACCTACATACGTGATCTCTTTGCCGCAACCGATGAAGCAAGGGCGCGTGGGTGGAGCGCATCGCGTTTCTCCTTTAATGTTCCGGAAAACAGGCGGGGAGGGCGGTGCGAGGCGTGTCAAGGAAACGGTACTATAGCTGTTGAGATGCACTTTTTGCCAACGGTATATGTGACATGTGATGTCTGTGGAGGTAAGCGTTTTATGAAAGATACGCTTGAAGTACGATACAAAAATAAGAGTATTTTTGACATCCTTGCGATGTCTGTTGAAGACGCACTTGTGTTCTTCGAGGATATTCCACAGGTTACGGATCGACTCGGTACACTCGCGTCGGTAGGATTGGGATACCTCGAGCTCGGACAAAGTGCAACAACGCTGTCTGGTGGAGAGGCACAACGGGTCAAGATCGCAAGCGAGCTTTATCGTCCTCATGTGCAGAAAACCGTATACCTCCTCGATGAACCAACTATCGGTCTCCACTATGATGACGTGAAAAAGCTCCTAGAGATACTCAACACGTTGGTGGTGCGGGGCAATACAGTGGTGGTTATTGAACACACAATGGATGTGGTGAAGTGTGCAGACTGGATTATTGACATTGGACCTGAGGGTGGTGTGGGGGGAGGTAGGGTGGTGGTGCAGGGTACGCCAGAGGAGGTAGCACGGTGCAAGGAGTCGCACACAGGCACATACCTCAAACGTGTGTTAAAAAGGTAGGCGGGGTGTCTTTTCCCCGCCAGATCCCATAAGGTGGTCAGTGGTTGTCGGTTCCACCAAACCGTGCCTCACACGCCGTACGGTCTTTGCAGACCAGCATCGGGTTATCGCCAATTGTGTTACATACCCACCTTGCCCTTTCAGGTGTGAGCACAATGGAACATCTCACACAAAGCATTTCGCCAGACGACCGGGTAAAGGGTAACTCATACTGCTCTTCCATGACCGCACCATTTTCTGTTTCGTAGGTAGCATACCCCATCGTATGAAAAAAGACCATGTATCGGTAAAAAAACTTCCCACCTCCGCCGGTGTGTACCTCTTTCTCGGGAGAAAACGTGAGGTGCTGTATGTCGGGAAAGCCACGTCGCTCCGCGATAGGGTACGCTCGTATTTTGCGTACGACCTCACAGAGACCCGCGGGGTGCACATCCGCGACATGGTGGAGAAGGCGAGTCGCGTCGAGTACCGTACGACCGACTCAGTGCTCGAGGCGCTCGTACTCGAAGCACACCTCATCAAGGAACTCAAGCCGCGCTACAACACTCGAGACAAGGATGACAAAAGCTTTAACTACTTGGTGGTGACTACACACGAAGCGTGGCCGCGTCTTCTCACAGTGCGCGGTAAGGACCTCGCACGCACTCTCGAAACACTTGGTCCAAAAGAGGAGCGTACAAGAGGTGTGATACCTGTCTACGGACCATTTGTACACGCGAGTCAGTTCAAAGAGGCACTTAGGCTCATTCGCAGTATCTTTCCTTATTATGACACCAAAGAGCCCGTCAACCTGCTCCTGACTCGGAGTGACAAAAAACTAACCTTTAATCGTAGTATCGGCGTGTACCCATCTGTTGAGGTTGATGAAAAAAGTTATGGAAAAAACATACTCCACATTCGTATGTTTTTTGAAGGCAAAAAGAAAACGCTCGTACGCTCACTCGAGCGAGCCATGCATGCGGCCGCAAAAAATAAAAGATTCGAGGAGGCAGGGGAGTATAAGCGACAGTTGTTTGCACTACGTCACATTGAGGATGTGTCCTTGATCAAGAAAGAGGTGAGTCAAAATACAGCAAAAGGATTTCGAATTGAAGCGTATGACGTTGCACACTTTCAGGGCAAGGCCATGGTGGGTGTGTGTGTGGTGTTTGAAGATGGCGAGCCGGTGAAAGCCGCGTACCGCACATTTACCATTCGCGGACTTGAAAAGGCAAATGATATTGCCGCCCTCACACAGGTACTCATGAGGCGCCTTGCACATACTGAGTGGCCACTCCCCAAGCTTATGGTAGTGGATGGGGGAATTGCACAACTTAGGGCGGCAGAGCGTGCACTCGGGGCGCATGGCTACGAAATTTCCACTGTGGCAGTAACAAAAGATGCACAACATCGCCCCAAGCTTGTACGAGGCAGTTCTTTACTGCGGGTAGAGCACCAAGGGACCATTCTCGCTGCGAATGCGGAAGCGCATCGGTTCTCACTATCGCGTTATCGTAGAAAAAATAGAATTTCATGACGTTCCAATGAAACGTGCGCACACGTCCACCGTTTGCATGAAGTTAATTGGTGTATACTGTCGCTATGGCAAAAGTGCGTGTAGCGGTGCTTCGTGGGGGTCCGTCGAGCGAGTATGAGGTCTCACTCAAGACCGGTGCAACCGTACTCGCGCAGCTTCCTGAAGCAAAGTACGAGCCACGCGAAGTATTCATCGACCGCAATGGGTATTGGCATGTGCGGGGGCTTCAAGTCGAGCCACATCAAGCATTTCAAAATGTGGATGTTGCATTTATTGCGCTCCACGGAAAGTATGGGGAGGACGGTATCGTCCAGCGTTTGCTGGAGCGACACTCAATCCCTTACACGGGGTCTGGCCCACTTGCTTCCGCCGTAAGTATGAATAAGGTACTTGCGAAAGAACATGTGGCTGGCGTAGGTGTTCGCACGGCACTTCATCGAGTACTCACTCGTGATGTGACAGAGCAAGGTATTGCCAAGCTTTTTCGGGCTTTTCCGCAACCATCGGTGATAAAGCCGCTTGATGGGGGGTCATCAGTGGGTGTGGTGGTTGCACGCGATTACCACACATTCGTCAATGGAATTTTGGACGTTCTTGAGCACGATGAACAGGTGCTGATTGAGGAATTTATTCTTGGAGTAGAGGCCACTGTGGGTATCATCGAAGGATTTCGCGGAGAGAAGTACTATGCGCTTCCTCCCATCGAGATTGTGCCAAAGGCACGACCCTTCTTTGACTACGAAGCAAAATACGCTGGAGCAAGTGAGGAGATCTGTCCTGCACGCTTTTCAGTTAAATTAAATAAAGAACTTGAAGGACTTGCGCGTACAGTCCACCGCACACTGGGTCTTTGTCACTACTCTCGCAGTGATTTTATTGTGAATCCTCGCGGTATTTACTTTTTAGAGGTCAATACCCTCCCGGGTTTGACGGAAACATCGCTTATCCCGAAAGCTGTGGGCGCTGTGGGAGCAAAGTTACCCGACTTTCTTGACCACCTCGTCACCCTTGCACTTTCCCGCAAGTGAACGTATTCTTCTCCTCACTCGGGCCCGTAGCTTAGTTGGTAGAGCGCCGCATTTGCACTGCGGAGGTCAGGAGTTCGAATCTCCTCGGGTCCACAGTTAGTAGTACGTATCGCTTTTGGGTAAGTAGCATACAGCGTGGTACAGTGCCTCCATGCACAAAGTACGTATTGAGCCGAGCTGGGAACATGCGCTTGCGGGAGAGTTTGCAAAGGACTATTTCGTGGCGCTCGCAGAGTTTGTGCGAAACGAGTACCTTGCCCACAAGGTGTATCCCCCTCCTACACAGATGTTCCGTGCATTTGACCTATGTCCGTTCGATGCGGTTAAGGTCGTGATTCTCGGACAAGACCCGTACCATGGAGCAGAGCAGGCGCACGGCCTGTGTTTTTCTGTACCAGATGGGGTGCGCGTACCCCCCTCGCTTCAAAACATTTTCAAGGAGCTTGCGGATGATGTGGGTGTGTTGAGTCCGCCAAGTGGAAACCTTGTGAGATGGGCAGAGCAGGGGGTGCTTCTCCTCAACGCAACGCTCACGGTAAATGCAGGCTCGCCCGGTAGCCACCAGGGGAAGGGGTGGGAAATCTTTACCGACCGCGTCATCGAGAAGGTGTCGAACGATCGCGAGCACGTTGTTTTTCTCCTCTGGGGCTCCTACGCACGGGCGAAGCGCACTCTCATCGATGCTACGAAACACTTGGTCTTGGAGGCGGCCCATCCGTCGCCCTACAGCGCGAACAATGGTTTTTTTGGGTGCAAACACTTCAGTCAAACGAATACGTATCTCAAAGCGCAAGGGATGAGTCCGATTGTGTGGTAGTATGGGTGCTTCATACTGCACATGGAGCACCTTCTCGGTATAGACTTGGTCACGTTCATACGCGGAGCGGGCTACATCGGTCTTGCGTGCATTGTGTTTGCTGAATCTGGTTTGTTTTTTGGCTTCTTTCTGCCGGGTGATTCCCTGCTCTTCACTGCTGGCTTCCTCGCATCACAGGGGTTTTTCAACATCGCGATACTTGTGCCACTGCTTTTCTTTGCCGCTATCGCGGGTGATCAGTTCGGCTATGCGTTCGGACGTCGAGTCGGGCCGGCGCTCTTCAAGCGGGAAGAATCAAAGTTTTTCAAACGGTCACACCTTGAGCGCGCCCACCGGTTCTACGAACACCATGGGGCAATCACCATAGTGCTTGCCCGTTTCGTTCCTGTGATACGTACCTTCGCGCCTATTGTAGCCGGAGCGAGTCGCATGCACTATGGTACCTTTCTTACCTACAATTTGCTTGGCGGCACACTCTGGGCAATCGGGCTCACTGTGGCGGGGTACGTGTTTGGCAATCTCATCCCGAATCCAGACCACTATATTATTCCAGTGGTACTTGTAATCATCGTACTCTCAATGCTTCCCGTTGCGTTGAAAGCATACACATTCCACAAGCGGTCGCGCACTACAACGTCTCAATGAGGAGCATATTGGTGGGACCCGGCTTGCCGAGTGGCAGGCCCGCCCCAAGCACAAACGTATCTCCCTTTGTCCCAAGTTTGAACGAGCGAAGCGCTTTTCGTGCATGCGTGAGTGCGTCTTTCGTACTCGTAATGACCGGCGCTTCAACGGGAATACACCCAAACGTGAGGAGCGATTGGTAGTATGTTTTTTTGTTTGGTGTAAGTACGATAATGGGACGTCGTGGGCGATGGCGGGCGACAAGGCGACCCGTATAGCCGCTTTCGGAAAGTGCAACGATTGCACATGCAGAGGTGGAGCGACTCACGCGCGCAATTGCGGCAGTGATGGAGTCCATAGCATTGCGCACTGGCCACGTTCTTCCCGAACACTGCTCATCGTAGAACACACTATCTTCAACACGCTCAGCGATGCGTCGCATTACCTCAACCGCGAGTGCCGGATGGTCACCGACCGCAGTCTCGTCAGAGAGCATAACAGCATCGGTTCCATCAAGAATCGCGTTAGCGACATCGTTGACTTCCGCGCGCGTCGGTGCCTCTTCATGCTTCATAGAGTCAAGCATCTGTGTTGCGGTTATGACCGGTTTTCCAAACTGGTTCGCAAGCGTAATAATACGTTTTTGTGCAAGCGGCACATCTTCACGTGGTATTTCAATTGCAAGGTCTCCGCGCGCTACCATGACGGCATCAGCCGCTTCTATAATCGCCTCAAGACGCTCCATTGCTTGCAATGTTTCTATTTTTGCCACGATGTTGATATTGGGTGCATGGTCTTTGAGTATACGTCGAAGATCCGCAATGTCTTGTTCATGCCGAACGAATGAAAGTGTAATGAAATCCACATTGTGGCGTACACAAAACCCAATATCCTTTTTGTCTTTAGCGGTGATAGTGGGTATTGAGAGTGATGTACCAGGTACATTCACTCCGCGACGGCTTCGTATCATTCCACCCACTTCGACCAAGGTGTGGATATCAGTACCATTTTTTACTTCTAGCACGCGAAGTACCACGCGACCATCATTAAGCATGATGTGGGTATCTTTCGAAACCTCATGTGGAAGGCGAGAGTAGTTCACTTCCACTATATCCGATGATCCTTCGACTTTACGTGTAGTAAGGGTAAACTTTGCACCCCGAACAAGCGTGACCTGACCTTCTGCAAAATCACCGATACGAATTTTTGGTCCTCCAAGGTCAGCAAGGATGGCAACAGGTGTTTTGAGATGTTCACTTTGTGTGCGGATTCCTTGGATTAGTGCAAGATGACTGTCATGATCTCCATGTGAAAAATTAAGACGCGCAACATTCATACCCGCGGTAATGAGTGCACCTATTGCCTTTTTGTCTGTGCTCGAAGGCCCGAGTGTTGCAACGATTTTTGTTTTACTCGTGTGATGGGATTTCATGGAAAAAACTTAATTGAAAATATGATGAACCTTAAGGTATATCGCACATCCAAAAAAATGCAACGTACACGCGTGCATAAGCAGTAGTGCAGACACACTCAATGAGTTACTCAAACAGATCTGGAATATACTTGTCTATTTCTCGCTGTTCGAGATCGTAGAAGAACTTGTTTTCATCATGTAAGTCCTTTGCAAGGGAGACACCCACAAATCGCCAGTGCCATGGTTCGAACACATAGTATTGGTTGTTGGGTGGATATGAAAGTATGAAGCCGTACCGATATGCGTTCTTGGTGAGCCATGTGTAGGCGTCGCTTGCTTCGAAAGCACTTAGTGTTGCGCCGACATTATCGGTAGTAAAGTCTACAGTAGTGCCCAATTGATGTTCGGAGTATCCTTGGTCGGCGGAAAACTGGTTTGCTCCCGTACCGTATCGCACCGTGTAGTTGCTTTTGAGTGTTTCTTGTTCATCGTAGGAGCGGTATCCTGAGAGTACTTTGAGGCTGACGCCGTCATTAAGAGCACTACGCAAGAGTTTCTTGAGAAAAGGCCACATGTCTGCATGGACCGCCACTTGCTTGCCATCGATGTAATCATACTCTTCATCTATGACGGTCAGGTCGTCAGGACTGTAATGTTCATTTAAAAAGTAGATGCGCGAGTATTTTTGGAGGAGTTGCGGGTCTGTTTTCTGTAGTCGTTCCAGTTCGGCGACCGTACCTTTAATACGGCCTACTGTTCTGTCAAAGCCTCCCACCTCTTCCTCAACTTCATGAATGCGTTGTTCAAGTCTATAAAGTTCATCGGAGTGGCGTACCAGTTCGATGATCTGCGCTCCTGTGGTTGAAGCGTGGTGCTCCTGCTGTGACTTCAATTCCTCCTGCAAAACCTCGAGCGACTGGGACACTGCTGTTGCGTCTTGTGCGTTGCTCCAAAGCACATAGCAGATGAGAATTGTGAGCGTAGTACACCACAGCATTAGTACAATCTTGATCATTAAAGACATACTACCATAGACGAAAGGTAGAATGTGCAACCGTTTTTACGCTACATGTGAATGTCAGTAGATGACGGGGAAGTCATGGATGGTGCTATACTATGAATATGGACGACGAACGTTCGACGATGATTGTTCGTGTGACACGATCACTCATTGTGATTTTTTCAGTGGTGCTTGTCGCCGTTGTTTCTCGCGTCGGTACGGAATGGTATGTACGTTTAATGGAGGAAAGGGGAGTGCCGACAGATACTATTGTAAGGGCACTCACGGATGTTGCCTTTGTTGCAGTTCTTGTCACTGGAATCGCATGTATCTTGGTTGTGTATTTGCGTGCAACACTTAAGGAGAGGACGCAAAGTTTGGCGGTCGAAGTGACGCAGGATATAGAGTTTTCACGTGAGCAGTTCAAGCAGTTTTACGAAATGAGCCCAGTTCCATACCTCTTGGTCACCCCACTTGGCATTGTTGATCGTCCTAATAAAGCGGCACTTCGATTTTTTGGCGTAACCGCTGAGGGACTTGTGGGTTCATCTTTTCTCACACGCATCGTTGAAGATAAGGAGCATCCATTTGTAGGAACATTTGCCGAGCGCCTTCAGCGCCGTGTTCCTATAGAGCGAACTGAAATTCAACTAAAGACGAATGAGGGGGTTGTGAGATGGGTGCTTATGTCGATCGGTTTTCTACGAGCAGGACATACAAAATACCACACCGGGCTCGTGACCCTCGTGGATATCACTGAGCAAAAGGAGCTTGATCGAATGAAAACGGAGTTCACCTCGCTTGCAAGCCATCAACTTCGTTCACCTCTCTCGACGGTACGCTGGTACATTGATTTTCTTCGTGCGCGTCACGCCGACAGTCTTTCGCCAGTGGTTGCCGAGTACCTCAGTTACATGTATGAGCGAAATCAAGAAATGATTGATATTGTCAATACACTTCTCAATCTTTCACGCATAGAAATGGGAAGAATCAAGGTAGAAAAGTCTTTATGTGATATGAGCACTATTGTGACTGATGTGCTGCGTGAGCTTTCGCACATTTCGGAAACAAATAAACTACAGGTAGAGGTGCAGATGGAGGGGGATACTAAAATTACTACCGATTCAGCGCTTGTGCGAATTATTCTTCAAAATCTAGTAAGCAATGCCGTACGATACACCAAGGAGGGTGGGGTGGTCACTATCGCGGGTGCGCGTGGACCTAAGCAGTACACCCTCACGATCACTGATACGGGTATGGGCATACCACTCAGTGAGCAGTCAAAGATCTTTGGGAAACTCTACCGCGCGAGTAATGCGAAACAAGTTCGTACGGATGGTAATGGCCTCGGTTTGTACATGAGTAAGGCGCTTGCAGAAGCTGTGGGAGGTGGTATAAGTTTTGTGAGTGCCGAGGGGAAAGGAACAACATTTACAGTTGCACTGCCACTCTGGTAGAGTGCAGGGAGGAGGGTGTATAGTCAACATATGTCTTGCAAAAATGATCAATCTAAACCCCTCGTTATAATAGCTGATGATGATGTGACCCTTGCAACAATGCTTGCAGAGATGCTCAATGTTGAGGGGATTGAGACCCGCGTGGTGCACAACGGAGAAGATGTTCTCAAACACGCACTTGAGTGTGAACCCGACCTTATTCTTCTAGATGTGATGATGCCGAAAATGACCGGCATTGAAGCACTTGGCGAGCTTCGAAAAACGCCTTGGGGTGCGCAAGCGCGGGTGGTGCTACTGACCAATGTTAACGAGCCTGATGCGTACGGCTCTGCCATGGAGGCTGGGAAGGGCGAGCTTACCTATCTTGTGAAAACTGACTGGAGCTTGGAAGAAGTGATAGGTCGTATAAAAAGCATATTGAGTGAGCGCCCCAATCCTTCATAGTAATCATTTGGTTAATGTGTAGGAATAGTTGTTTGTGATGAAATTTTACGAACAAAAGTGAGGACGGTTAGCTCAGCTGGTAGAGCGTTCCCTTCACACGGGAGAGGTCACAGGTTCGAGTCCTGTACCGTCCACAAAACAAAGAAGCGGGATGCGAAGCATTCCGCGACTGTTGTTTTGTAGCGCGGTACAGGACGAGAAGGGCGCAGGCCGCGAAGCCGGCTCCGAAGGAGTCGCAGGCCGAGCCGGGGCAGCAGGTACTTACGAGCGAAGCGAGTTAGTAACCTGCGCCGAGTCCGTGTCCACAAAACAAAGAAGCGGGATGCGAAGCATTCCGCGACTGTTGTTTTGTAGCGCGGTACAGGACGAGAAGGGCGTCCACATATGACGGATAGTCCACAGGGTTGCGATGGGTGAATAAGTTCGCGTGGTACACTAAGTACATGCGCTTTTTCTTTGGGGAACGCGAGGTTGCGAGTCTCTCTGCATTTGCCGTTTTTTTTGCCATCATCATGATTGTGCAAATAAAATTTGGCACGCTTTTCTATGAACGTGATGTCTATGGTGAGGCGAAGCCCGTTACAAGTGTGCTCTACACCACACTTTTTCTTGCTGCGGGCACGTCAGTAAGCGTACTTATGGCAATAATCGTATATGTAACGAAAACCGTACGTGTGCGTGCGGAAGAATTGGCAATAAGAATGACCGAAGATCTTTCCGCTAGTCGTGATCAATTTAAGACTCTCTACGAAAATGCACCCGTCCCTTACCTGCTTATTGATGAAGTGGGGTGTATTGAGTCGCCCAACAAAGCCGCGCTGCGCTTTTTCGGCACAACTGCAGAGGAGTGCGCAAAGTACAATCTTTTTGAGCTTCTCAATGATGAGCACAAAAGTTCTGGCTTTCGATCTATTTTGATATCAAAAGTTGCTCACAACGTACCCATAAACAAACTCGAGGTACTGGTACAGACTATGCGAAGGTCGGAGCGATGGGTGCTCCTGTCCATCTTTCCACTTGCGGCTACGTATAAAGGACCGAAGCAACGCCTCGCGACACTTGTAGACATCACCGAAAAGAAAGAGCTTGAGCAGGCTAAAGCGGAATTTCTTTCCCTTGCGAGCCACCAACTTCGTACACCACTAACCGCGGTGAAATGGTACATTGATCTTCTACGGTCAAGTAAATCCATTAATGTCCCTGACACAGTGCGTACGTATCTTGAAAAAATTTATGTGGGCAATCAGCGTATGATAGACATTGTTGCAACATTGCTCAATCTTTCGCGACTTGAGACGGGCACTTTGCAAATTGAAACAAGAGACACCGATATGACCTTACTGGTGCGAGACATACTCGATGAAATTGAACCTCAAAGGGTTGCGAAACAGCTCACCATCACAAGTGAAATTGATACTTTACATGTCATCGGAAGTGATCCAAGCTTGGTGCGTATTTGCATTCAAAATTTGCTCACGAACGCACTGCGATACACACCGCAGGGGGGTGAGGTACGCATGATAGGTCGGTGTGATGAAAAATCCTGCATGGTGCAGGTGGCTGATACGGGTGTGGGTATTCCGGCGCAAGAACAACACAACATCTTTTCAAAAATGTACCGAGCGGCAAATGCCCGTAAGGTTGAGGCAAAAGGAACGGGGCTGGGACTCTATATGACAAAGGCATTTGTAGAGAAACTTGGCGGCTCTATTGAGTTTGCTTCCATCGAAGGTAAGGGGAGCACGTTCACATTGACAATTCCGGATCGGAAGCAGTTGTCAAAGACACTTGCGAACGAAGATGCGGTGTACTACCATAGTGAGCATGACACAAAACACAGGGTTACTGCTTAATAAAACGGTTCTTATTGTAGACGATGAGGAAACACTTGTTGAGGTGATGCGTGAAAAAATGCTAGAGGAGGGCATGCGTGTACTTACTGCGCACAACGGGGTTGAGGGACTGGAAATTGCAATGCGCGAGCATCCTGATATCATCCTTCTTGATATTCTTATGCCGGAAATGGACGGATTCGATTTTCTCAAACACCTCCACGAGGACGAGTGGGGGCAGAAAGTTCAGGTCATCATACTCACCAATTCAACGAGTTTCCAGACAATATCGAAGGCGGTGGCGACCGGCATGAGCGAATTTATAGTGAAGACCGAGATTCAGCTCGATGATATTGTGGAAAAAGTGAAGGCAAGACTCACCAATGGAACACAAATTCGTGAGGAAGAGTAACGCCACTACGTGTAGTATTGTGCGGGCCATTAGCTCATCTGGTAGAGCGCACCCATGGCATGGGTGAGGTGACCGGTTCGAGTCCGGTATGGTCCACAAATTCCAATGAGTCAAACAGTACCTCGTGAGGTTGCTACGGGAATGTGTTACACGAAAGACTTCGCGATGCGTCGTACCTAGATCCCGCGGTGTCGAGTGCATGGATGGTTCCTCCAGTTTATAACGAGGCTAATACGTGACATGCGCGCGTGCAAACGAATTACGTAAATAATTACGTAATTATTTACGTAATTGTCCAAGATGGACACTCAGTCGTTAGGGTCGCCGCCACGTGCTTCTAGCATTTTTCGCGCCCATTCGTCGTGCTTGACTCTTGGTTGCCCAAATAAAAAATGTTCATTCGTGAGACCATCGGAGTACACGCGTTCAAGTAAGAAACACTGTGCGTTCCCGAGGTGCATTGATGCGCGACGCTCAATATTGTGAGGCACGTTTGCTTCACAACCGGTCTCCACCGTATAGCCCACATACCGCGCATTCGAGCCGTCAGCAGAAAGTCTGTACTCCAAGCTCACCCCGCCTCCAAGTGGGAGTGAGCATGAAAACAAATCTTTTGGATTACCCTCAAATAATGAGGCGCTCTCGAGTAATGTGGTGAATTCTTCTTTTGGTGGCATGTCTAGGTGAGGATGCTCTCCACTATTTGCTTCACCTCTGATCCGTCTGCTTTACCCTTAAGCTCCGCCATGACTGCGCCGATGAGCTTTCCCATACCGCTCTTGTCGCTCACACAGAGGATCTTCATTTTCTCTCGCACCGTTTTCTCTATAGCTTCTTGTCCAAGTTGGGCGGGAAGGTACCCCTCAAGCACAGTACGTTCACGTTCCTCACTCTCAGCCAAATCAACTCTTCCTCCCGCACGAAACTGTGTCGCCGCCTCCGTGCGTTGTTTGACCGCACGTTTAATAAGTGAGAGCACCTCCTCATCGTCAAGCGTCTCCTGTGGTGTTCTCTTAGTTGCGGTGAGTTCTTGCGTACAGAGCGCGAGTACACTACGAAGGGTAATGAGACGCACCTCATCTTTCGCTTTCATCGCAGCAAACATTTCCGCACGTAGTTGTTCTTGAAGTGTCATAGGTTCCTTACGTACAAGTATAGCAGAGCACAACTACTTGGTCATGCGTCTACACAAGCACCTATCCCCAATACATATCGCGTCCTATCGGGCATGTGCTGGTATGCTTTATGTATGGAACCATCCCGCCACAACTGGGAGCGTTTGTCTGTAGACGAAACACGTCGTCTCCTCGGAACCTCATTAGATCACGGCCTTAATCATGAAGAAGTGCGTAGAAGGCAGAGCACCTATGGTGCAAATGAACTGGTCGAGGGAGAGCGCACCACACTCGTGGCTATTGTGGTTAGGCAGTTTAAAAGCTTACTCGTACTGGTGCTCATTGGAGCGGGAGTAGTAACGTTGGGGTTAGGACATGTTACCGACACAGTGGTGATAGTGATCGCCGTACTCATTAACGTAGTGGTAGGTGCATTTCAAGAAGAACGTGCATCAAAGGCGTTTGAAAAACTACGCACATCGCAAGCGCGCCACGCTATTGTTATTCGAGATGGTGATAGGAAGAATGTGGACGCAACAGAGCTTGTGCCTGGCGACGTAGTGCTTCTCGAGCCGGGATTTTTCGTGCCCGCAGATGTTCGATTGGTAACAGTGCACGACTTGAAGGTGAATGAGTCAGTTCTTACCGGAGAGTGGCTTTCAGTGAGTAAAACAACCGAACTTATTACTAGAGAGGTGCCACTCGCGGAGCGCACCAATATGGCCTACTTCGGCACATTGGTTGAATCCGGTGCGGCACGCGCCATAGTGGCATCAATTGGCATGCAGACGGAGGTTGGTCAGATTGCACAGGATCTTTCGGCGGTGGTTGATTCGGAAACACCGCTTCAAAGAAAATTGCGTAAAGTGGTTGAGCTTCTCTCCTACAGTATTGTGGGGGTACTCATAGCACTTTTTCTATTGGGCATAGCACGTGGTGAACCACTTGGCGATATGTTTCTCCTTGCTATAGCGGTTGCCGTGGCCACTATACCTTCGGGACTCCCGGCCGCAGTAACCGTCGTGCTTGCTCGCGGCATGGAAGCGATACTAAAAAAAGGCGGCTTGGTAAGAAACTTGTTGGCGGCAGAGACGCTTGGTGCAACCACAGTCATACTCACCGATAAGACGGGAACACTTACTGAAGCGAGGATGAAGATTGCGTCGCTTCATACTCATGAGGCAATACTCGTAGGTAGGAGTGATTTGTGTGATATGACACGCACCTTGCTTGAGTCTGCAATTATGGTGTCTGATGCGTTCATTGAAGAAGCTGACGAGGCAGTGGGAAAGCTCACCATCCACGGGCGTCCCATTGAGAAGGCGGTGCTCCTTGCGGGTATTGAAGCGGGTATACTCCAGCGTGAATTGTTGGCAACCGCTCCACGACTCGACACGCTCAAGTTTTCAAGCGATCGAAGGTTTGCGGCGTCCCTTCACAAAGGAAAAAGAACAGGAACCTCTCGTCTCATCATGACCGGTGAGCCGGAAACACTTCTCGCACTTTCCACCCACTACTACGCCGATGGGAAAAAAGTGAAGTGGACTGATGAAGCACTCAAACGTTTTGTTGATACGTTTGAGCAGCAAACAAAAGTGGGACGTCGACTTATTGCAGTTTCATACAGAGATACGACACTCGAACAGCTGCCAACCGATGAGCAGGTTGTCCATCTTCCTAATGAAGCAACTTTCCTTGGTTTGATAGGGTTTACTGATCCTGTGCGCGCCGATGTTCCCGCGGCGATCCTTGCTGTGGAACAAGCGGGTGCACGGGTTATTATGTGCACCGGCGATAGCCCTGCGACCGCACTCGCGATAGCCACCGAGGCGGGTATTGTGCACCAAGCGGATCAACTTGTCATTCACGGAAATGATATAGACCATTGGACCGATGCAGAGCTCTATGGTCACCTTCGTGAGGCGCGAGTCATTGCGCGCGCAACTCCTCGCCATAAACTTCGTATCGTAACGTTGCTTCGCAAAAATGGAGAAGTTGTCGCGATGACGGGAGATGGTGTGAACGATAGCCCGGCGCTCCGTGCGGCGTCAATCGGTGTTGCAGTGGGCTCTGGTACGGAAGTGGCAAAAGAGGCGTCTGACCTCATTTTGGTGAAAGACAGCTTCTCAATTATTGTGGCGGCCATAGAAGAAGGACGCGCAATCATTGACAATTTAAAAAAAATTGTTGCGTACCTCCTCTCGACGTCTTTTAGCGAGATTATTGTGCTGAGCGCAGCACTTGTGGGTGGTGCCCCTCTACCACTTCTTCCCGTACAGATACTGTGGGGAAAGATAGTTGAGGAGGGGCTGATGAGCTTCTCTTTTGCATTTGAAGGAAAAGACCCAAACATTATGCGACGCAATCCACGCTCAAGTGCGGCAACCAACATCATTACTCGTGAGCTCTCTAAGCTCATTGTGGTGGTGAGTCTTACTACTGGCATTTTGTTGGTGGCACTCTTTTTTTGGCTACTAACACTCGGTATACCTGATGATGAGGTTCGAACTGTTATGTTTGTCGCGCTCTCGCTTGATGCTATCTTCTTCACATTCTCACTTAAGAGTTTGGACACCCCACTCTGGAAAATCGATCTCCTTTCTAATAGGTTCTTGATTATCGCATTTACACTAAGCTGTACGCTTGTGGTGCTTGCGCTTACCGTGCCGTTTTTGCGCCATGTATTGAAATTAGTACCACTTTCAGGGTTCGAAGTCCTGATGCTCGTAGTAGTGGGCTTACTCAATCTCACAGTGATTGAAACCATGAAGTACATACTCTTTATTCGAACATCAAAGCGTCACGTGTGACAGTGAGTGCCAGCCGCGTTACACTTACCCCATGGAGCTTATTCTTGCACTCATACTGGTCCTCATACTTGTAGTAGGTTTCGGATTTTATATTCTCTGGAAAAAACTTGCGCCACGTGATGATAGTCAAGGTCTCATGTTGCTTAGAGAACAAGTGAGCGAACTCGCGCGTTCGCTTGATGCGCGACTAGTCGAAAGCTCAAGAAAAGTGGACGAGAGTGTGATGGGTCAATTGAGCGCATCGGCGCGTCTTGTGCGCGAGGTCACCGAGGGACTTACAAAACTCGATGATACAAATCGTCAGGTGATGAGCTTTGCCGAGGAACTCAAGCGCCTGCAAGATATTTTACGCAATCCGAAACAGAGAGGGGTTTTGGGTGAGTACTACCTTGAGAGTGTTCTTAAGAATGTGCTTCCACCGGGTCGCTACAAAATGCAGTATCGCTTTTCCGATGGTGATATTGTTGATGCGGTTATCTTGCTCGACCAAGGAAAAATACTCCCCGTTGACTCGAAGTTTTCACTTGAAAATTATAACCGCATGCTCGAGACGCATGATGCAGGTGAGAGAGAGCGACTCGAGAAGTCATTTCGCACTGACTTGAAGAATCGTATTGATGAAACATCGAAGTACATTCGACCTTCAGAAAACACCATGGAGTTTGCCTTCATGTTTATCCCCTCCGAAGGTATCTACTACGATCTTCTCGTGGGACAGGTGGGTGCGAGCCAAGCTTCTTCGCGTGACCTCATAGAGTATGCGTTTCGTGACAAGAAAGTCATCATTGTTTCACCCACGAGTTTTCTTGCATACCTCCAAACAGTACTTCAGGGCCTCCGTGCACTTGAGATTGAGGAAAGTGCAAAAGAGATACGAACTCGAGTGGAGGAGCTTGGACGACACCTCACACAGTACCACACCTATTTTGTGAAGCTTGGTACATCTCTTGGGACTGCGGTGAACCACTACAATATCGCAGGTCGCGAACTTAAAAAGGTGGACAAGGATGTGTTGAAAATAGGAGGTGTGTCTCCTGGGCTTGATCCAACACCGCTCGACCGGCCCTCGGAAGAGTAGTTATACACACTTGCAATATCTAGTCACTTTACGTGTACCGCACATCTGTGATACTTTTACGTTCCATTATTCGTTAGTACTACGAGAAATGAATACCTCCCTACGTGGGCAGTACGAATCTGCCAATGCTTGGGGGCTCTGGAGCGGGGTGGACCTTTACGATTGTAGCCCGCACATTATCCGTGATGCTGATGCGATACGACGCTTTGTCGTAGAACTATGTGAGAAAATAGGTATGAAACGATTCGGCGACACTACCGTCGTCAACTTTGGAGAGGACGAGCGGGTAGCTGGCTTTTCGATGACTCAGCTCATTGAGACGTCGCTCATAAGTGGGCATTTCGCGAACGCCACGAATGCAGCATATTTGGATGTATTTTCGTGTAAGTACTATGAGCCACAGGATGTCGCCGATTTTTCAAAAGAGTTTTTCAAAGCACAGTCGGCTATACTCAATACCGTGATGAGGCAATAGCTTGCATTCCTCTCATTATCTGGTAGTCTGTTTTCACTATGAAGGTTGCAATTATTGCATCTGGAGGAAAGCAGTATCTCGTCAAAGAGGGCGAGGTCGTGCGTGTGGAAAAAATTGCCGTGGCGGAGGGAGAAAAAGTGCAGTTCGGTGAGGTTCTACTGGTTGATGATGGTGAAAAAACAGTAGTAGGCACCCCCTATATTTCAGGCGCAGTCATTGAAGCGACTATGGTGCGCGAGGGTAGGGCAAAAAAGATTCTTGTGCAGAAATTCAAGTCGAAGGTAAACTACAAGCGTCGTCTCGGCCATCGACAGTCTTTCAGTGAGATTTCTGTCACGAAAGTTGCGTAAGTTACACACAATGTATCTGAAAACAGTAACGCCCGACCAAGAGATCGGGCGCGCTGTGTTCCAGGAGGGAAAACTGTTAGGGCACGAGTTGCCTCGCGAGCTCGAGCCACTCTCCCCAAGACACTTGTTCGTTTGATGGGGCGATACCCATCAAAAAAACGATCAGAATAAAAACGGAGCCGAGCCAATACTCAGCTATCGCATGTTTGACTTTTTGAGCGAACATTAGAACCTCCAGTGTATGGTTGCGCTGTAGAGATCCAAACGTTGCCTCCCTGCGTTCTTGGTACCATGGTTGTTAAACCATGTCAAACTTTCTGTGAGCTGCTCTCAACTTTGAACTGCACGGTAGTATAGGTACATATGTACACACACATCGATATACGCGAGCGAGAGCGCATAGGTCTCCTGCTCGCAGGGCGCAGTAATGTTACCCACATTGCACGAGTGTTGGGACGGCACA
>JAYRER010000041.1:0-22410 GCA_041908795.1 Minisyncoccota bacterium
AATAAAGTGACGCGCAAGGAATTGAAGCACGTGCAAGACCTACTGAACGAACGACCACGCAAGGTTTTGGACTGGCGAACACCGAAAGAAGCGTTCGAGGAATTATTAGAAAAACGTGCAGTTAGAGTTTGAGTCCAAGATGGGTATTTGTGTTTTTACTGTTGAGTATGTACCTTGGTTGGCGCTCTCACTTCCCGTGCTTGGTGGGGTGTCGCAATTGTAAGAATGTATCGAACTTCACTTTCACCTTCCATACGCACATTTTCCACACACTATCCACACCTTCTCACCATGTGGGTGGTCTGTGGGGAACTTTGCAAAGTGTGGAAGGCGACTATAATGGTTCCACTATGTCGCCTGTGCTCGATATTCGTCAGGTGTGGGAAAACGTTCTCACTGATATCGAGCTCACTGTTTCAAAAGCAAACTTCACCACATGGTTTCGTGGCACACACATTGTCCGCATCGATGAAGGCATAGTGTATGTCGGGGTGCCGAGCCAGTTCTACAAAGACTGGCTTTCGGAGAAGCACCACAAAACAATTCTCCGTGCACTTCGTAGTGTGCTTGATGATGTACGCTCTATTGAGTACGTGATTGCAAAAGAACCATCACATCGCAGACCCGAGGTTCGTAAGGAGCGAACGGTAACGATAGGCGAACTCCCACTTGCTGAACATTATGTAAATCGTCTCGATAACCTCAACCCACGCTACACGTTCGACTCGTTTGTGGTTGGCCCGTTCAATGAGCTTGCATTTGCCGCTTCTCAAGCCATCGTCGCTGAACCCGGCATCACCTACAACCCATTGTATATTTATGGAAATACTGGATATGGGAAGACGCACCTTATTCAGGCAGTGGGGAATCAACTAAAAAAACTCAACCAATCACGTAAGGTCTACTACGCGACATCGGAACGTTTTGGTACCGACATCGTAAACGCACTGCAACAAAACACGATTCAGCAAGTGAAAGAGAAGTATCGCCAGCATGATGTCCTCATTATGGACGACATACAGTTCCTCTCAGGAAAAGACAAACTTCAAGAGGAACTTTTTCATCTCTTTAATACACTCTATGAGAACAACAAGCAAATAATATTCTCGAGTGACCGCCATCCTCGCGAAATACAAAATCTCGCGGAGCGACTTATATCACGTTTCTCACAAGGTATGGTTGTTGATATTAACGCACCTGACCACGAGTCACGTGTGGCGATATTAAAAACAAAAGCCGCAAGTGTAAATTTTGTCTTGAATGATGAACTTGCTCAGTACATCGCCAATGAAGTAGAGGGAAACATACGGGACCTTGAGGGCATACTCAATCGCGTCGTCTGCCAAAGCCAAGTGAAGGGTGCATCACTAGATATTGCTGATTTGCGCCTCCTTATTAAAACCACCATAAAAACCCAAAAAACAATCTCCATTAAGGATGTGGTGCGAGTTGTTGCAAAATACTATGACATCGAGGAGACAACAATATATGAGAAGACGCGAAAAAAGGAGGTGGTGAAACCTCGCCAAATTATTATGTTCCTTATGCGTGAAGATTTTGCAGTGAGCTACCCCACTATTGGAACTAAGCTCGGTGGACGCGACCACACCACAGTTATTCACTCATGCGACAAGATTCGTAATGATATTTTGCGTGATGGTGAATTAAGGAGAGAGATTGATGAGCTACGTGTCATGTTGAAGTAGTTGGATATGGTTGTGGAAAACATGAGGAAATAATGAAGAACAGGTGTGGGTAACCACCACATAAAAAACATCCTCCATGCAACCCATCAACACTCAACAGGTTTTCACCACCACCGCACACCTGTTATCCACAAAGATGCGTGAAAAAACCTTCTAAATTATTGATGAAGAAGATATCCCCCTAATCCACAACCCTAATAGTAGTAGTAATTTTTAAATATGAAATATACCAGTACGAAAGAACAGCTTATCGAATTGATTACGTATGTGGAAAAACTAGCCAGTAGGAGCGCGGCACTTCCTATACTTCAATGTGTCCTCTTGTCCGTGCACAACAAACAACTCACAGTGAGGGCAACAAATCTTGAGGTTGGTGTTGAGCTCACTATGCCGGTCAAAGTGGATGAGGAAGGGAGTATGGCGGTCCAAGCCGGTGTGCTGGGAAACCTTCTCTCCTCACTTCCTCACGGAGCGAGTATTACCATTTCTAAAAAAGAGGGAGTGTGTGTCGTTACCACAACGCACGTAACCGCAAAACTCCCCACGCTTCCGGTTGAGGATTTTCCCACCCTCCCCACCATCTCCCCCGACACCACTATTTCTCTTTCCTCGTCAGCGCTTGCAAGTGCTCTTAAATTGGTGCTCCCTTCGGTTTCCACATCAACATTTAAACCAGAGCTCTCAAGTGTGTTTCTTCAAGCTGAGGGCACTACCCTCACTGTTGTTGCAACCGACTCATTCAGACTTGTGGAGAAAAAGGTGGTATATCCAATAAGTAAATCAACCCCACCTATACTTATTCCACAACGAAGTATTCCGGATTTAATACGTGTACTTGAGTATTGTGGAAAAGAGGAAGTGCTACTCTCAATAACTACCCATCAAGCAACAATCGAGAAGCCTGGGGTTTTTGCAACATTTAGGCTTACTGATGGTACGTTTCCAAACTATACCGCAATCCTCCCCACTACTTTTGTGAGTGAAGTAAAGATTGTACGTCACGACTTTCTCCAAGCATTACGAAGTGCTTCAGTATTCACCAATACAGTCAATCAAGGGCGCCTCACCCTCAGTCCTACACACAACACACTAACATTGGATGCGGGTAGTAATGATGCGGGAGAGACAACCCTCTCTATTGAGGGGGTGGTGTCCGGAAAGGAGCTTGTGGCGAACTTTAACCTTCGCTACCTTACAGAGGCACTCAATCTTTTTGCAACAGACTCCGTGCAACTCTCTTGCACCGGAGCAGACAGTCCGGCAATTCTCCGTGGTGTGGGGGATACGAGCACCCTCGCACTCGTGATGCCAAATCGCTAAAAATATGGACCGTGTGGGCACACTACTTGCGCGTTACGCACATTTGGAGGCGCCGGAGAAAGTTGTGCGTGAGGCAGTGGTACGTTGTTGTCGTGAGTGTGTTGATATAGAACTTCTGTCACACGAGGTGCAGGTGCGTAATAAATCGGTACGGCTCTTTACACACCCCACTATTCGTTCAGAGCTCCTCCTTAGGAAGGGAGAACTCATGCGTTGCCTTATTGAAAAAGGTGTAAAAATAGATGGTATTCAGTGAGAGTGTGTCACATAACACAGTACACGCACCGTGTTTCCTATTCAGTACCACTACTCACGCAAACTGAAAGAAACTGATGCACTCCCGCGATTCTGTACCTCATCGAATGCAGTTGCGGTGATTGTGTTCACATCTGTCACGTCCTCAATTTCTGTAGGTGTGAAAGTGATTTCATAAGGACGATCCTCATCACTTCCAATGAGAGTAGTGTTCACAAAGAAATCAACTTTCTCAATAGAGAACTCACTATCCACATCGGCACGCACGGTAACAGTTCTATCACGCGAAACTTTTGAATTGTCTTTAGGTCGCAGAATTGTGACAATGGGACGATTTTCCTCTGTGTGCACATCATCCTCCTCAACAGGAAGTATATCCTCATCATCTTTGGTTAAATTTCCTGAGAACCCTTTCCACACCGTGACGCCATACTCCCAGTGGGAGTACTGCGAGTCACATGATGGACATGAAGGGTATGGTCCACGAGGATCATCTTTGGTAACCCAATGGAGGATGTTGTGAATTTCCGGTTCAAATCGCTCCTCACGGAACTCGGGTGGGGTGTCATTTGTTGCGAGCTTCCCACTTACCTTGTCCACAAGTACCGAGCGCGAGCCCTCGTACCGTCCTCGTAGAATTGGTTTGAGGTCGGAGGGGAGTGGTGCGGGGTCCGTAAACTCCGGTCCCTCGTAGCCGAGCTCAAATGCTTTTTCAAACACATCGTGCCAAAGTGGCGCAACAATAAAGCCGGCAACCTTCTTTTCCATTGGGGTATTGTCGTTGTTACCTACCCACGCACCAACTGCGATAGTGGGAGTGTAGCCGATGACCCACGCATCACGGTAGTCGTTTGTTGTTCCAGTTTTTGCGGCGACGTCGCGTGAGGGGAAGTAGAGGTAGCTTGTGGCCCCAAACGCGGGTGTACGCGCGACATTGTCCGAGAGAATATCGGTAATTTGGAGCGCCACCTGCTCGTCGAGTGCACGTGTTTGTTCTACCGGCACCTCTTCGAGTGTTGTTCCATCTTCATTCAATATTTTGATCACCGAGCGGTGTGGCGCGCGCAGACCCCCTATGGCAAAAACACCATAGGCGCTCACCATCTCGAGGGGAGATACCTCTGCTCCACCGAGCGCGAGTGAAAGACCGTACTGCTTGTGGTCGCCAAGTGTGGTGATTCCGAGTTTCTGCGCCAACTCTATTGTGTCTTTGACTCCGGTAAGATACACGGTTTTAACAGCAGGGACGTTCACTGACTGTGCAAGGGCGTTGCGCATCGTTATAGGTCCGCGGTAGTTAGTATCATAATTGACCGGGGAGTAACACCCATCATCGCTCGACATCTTCCATGCATCACATGCGGTTGAGAACTGTGTACGTACATCGAAGAGTATTGTGTCGGGTGTGTAGCCCTTGAGGAATGATGCCGCGTAGATAATGGGTTTAAACGAGGAGCCGGGTTGTCGGTTGGCGAGCGTGATGTTGTAGTTGCCATCGATCTCAGGGTCGAAGTAGTCGCGACTCCCAACCATGGTGAGTATGTCGCCCGAGCGAGGGTCAACTGCAACCACCGCCGCATTCTCCGCATTGTAGAGCTCTTTGTTCTTAAGTGCCGCATCGTACACAATACGCTCCGCTTCGCTCTGGAGTTTCCAATCGAGTGTAGTGATAACTTTGAGGTTCTCCTCTTCAAGCTTCTGCTTTCCATACTTCTTCTCAAGTTCATCAATGACGTGAAAGACAAAGTGAGGAGCTTTAATGCTTGTTTTTTGTGGGGGTTTAAAGAGCACTTCCTCATGGAGTGCACTCTGGTACTCCTCTTCGGAGAGATAGTTCTGTTCACGCATTTTTTTAAGGACCACATCTTTTCTCTCATCGAGTGCTTCGCGGTTGTTGCCGTTGGGTGAGTAGTAGGTGGGAGCTTGGGGAAGGGCCGCAAGGTATGCACTCTCTGCTATAGTTAGATCTTTCGCTGTTTTCCCGAAGAACGCTTGGCTTGCCTCCTCGACCCCGTACTTGTTTCCCCCATACGGCGCGATATTGAGATAGAGTTCGAGGATTTCGTCTTTACTCATTGCACGTTCAAGTTTGAGCGCGAGCACCCACTCCTTAAGTTTGCGTGAAAGTTTCTTTTCGCGCACAAGGAGTGAGTTTTTTACAATTTGTTGAGTAATGGTGGAGCCGCCTTGGCCACCTAGCAGGTCTCCTTCTTTGAGGTTCTCCACTATTGCGCGAAGAATAGCGCGCGGGTCAATGCCGATATGCTTGTAGAACGCGTCGTCCTCAATGGCAATGGTTGCATTGCGCACAAAAGGGGACATGTCGTCGAGTGCGACTGAGGTGCGCTTGACGTCTTGGTGCATGTTGTAGAGCACCACCTCACCGGTGCGGTCATACAGGGTGGTGCCAGTTTCAAGACGCGCCTTTTCTATGCGTTCGATGGAGGGTAGGGGAAGTGTGGCCGCCCAGAGTAGTAGGGCGCCCGCCGCGACCAAGCAGGTGCCGAAGGTGAGGGCGAAGAGCGCGAGCAGGAGGTCGCGCACGATGTGGCGCTTCTTAGGCATAGCGAGAGTGTATCATAGTGAACGGTACTCTGGGAGCGTGCAAAAACCCATTTGTTTATGGTAGAGTTCCCACATGGAGCACGAAGATTTGTTTGGACGTGGGGTGGTTGAAGCGATAGGTATCGAACCACTCCAAGCGCGAGCGCTAAAGGGTGAACGGTTACGGATAAAGCTCGGTATTGATCCCACGAGCTCCCACCTCCACCTCGGACGCGCAATTCCCCTCTTAAAGCTACGTGACTTCGAGCGAGCGGGGCACCAAGTGGTCCTCATTGTGGGAGATTTTACCGGCGTCATTGGAGATACATCCGATAAGGAGAGTGAGCGCCCAATGCTCTCCGATGAGGACATACGCCACAACAAGGAGACGTACTTTGCGCAGGCGGGGAGGCTTATCGATCTTGAGAAGGCGGAGCTCCACTACAACAGCGAGTGGCTTTCCACACGTACCTACAAGGATGTGTGCGTGCACGCCGACCTGTTCTCCGTGGCGGATTTTATAGCGCGTGACAACATCAAACGCAGACTCGACCAAGGCAAACGTGTGTCGCTTCGAGAGGTGCTCTACCCTCTGATGCAGGGCTTTGATAGTGTTGCCGTGCGCGCCGACATCGAACTTGGCGGCACCGACCAGAGGTTTAACCTCCTCGCGGGGCGGACACTCCAAGAGCACTTCGGGCAGGTCCCGCAGGGCATTCTTATGAATTCTCTCATACCGGGAACAGATGGGCGAAAAATGAGCTCCAGCTGGGGGAATACCATCACCCTCACCATGGAGCCAAATGATATGTATGGCAAGGTGATGAGTTTGGGAGACGAGCTCGTTGTTGAGTACCTCACACTCGCGACACGTGTTCCCATGCTCGAAGTGCGCGCGGTGGCGGATGGTCTCGCCTCGGGAACACTTCACCCGAAGGAGGCGAAGATGCGGCTCGCGCGGGAAATAGTCACGCTCTACCACGGAGAGACGGCAGCTGAGCGCGCCGAAGGGGTATTTGAAAACACGTTCGCCCGTGGCGCGGTACCTGAAGATGCGCCACATGTCACGGTAGTGCGCGGTGCCGGTGTGTGTGACGCGCTTGTTGGTGCGGGAATCGTGACATCTAAAACTGAGTGTCGTCGCCTCTGTGAGAGTGGGGCGGTCAAAGACATGGCGCGAGGCAGTGTGGTACGGGATGGCGCATTGCCACTTACGGAAACTATCACCCTGCGTGTGGGTAAGCACCGGTTTGTGACGCTTGAGGTGCCTGCATAATCTCCTTCTTTACGCACAACGCGCCCGAGCGGGCGCGTTGTGGTGTGTGAGGTCGAATAGTCTATTTTCCTACTTCCTAAATAGCATCTTCCTCAACTTCTTCTTCACCAAAATCATCATCCAACTCCTCATCATCCTCATCATCAACCTTACCTTCATCCTCATCCTCCATGCGGAAGCCTGTAAGTAGCTCTTCATCAAGCACCATGCTCATAGAAATACGCTAGTGGTTAGTAATGTGCGTGGTAACGCATCGGGCATATTTGTAACAAATTTGGTTTTTTTTGCAAGTCCCAAACGGAGGTTTATCCACGGGCGAGCTGTGTTGCGGCAAGTGCAATCCCGATAGCGTCGTACTCATCATCGAGGCGTACCCGGTCGTCCATGACAACAAGACGACGCACCATCTGTACCATTTGGCGTTTATCTCCTCGTCCATCAGCGAGTACCGATTGTTTGACGGTGCGTGGATTGAGCTCAATGACACGCACATTTCGACATGCCGCCACATAGAGGAGCGCACCCCGCACTTCCGCAACCCGCATGGCGGTTTTTTGGTTGTTGGTGACGTAGAGTGTTTCTATGGCAACACAGTCGGGTAAACACCTGTCCAGGTAGGCACTCACCTCGTTCACCACTTTGGTGAGACGCAAGGAGAAATCATCGCCCCGTGCCGTTGTGATGCAGGTGCTCTCTACAAGGGTGTCACGTCCATTCTCATGAAGAAGCAGGGCGACCCCGCAACGGTCATACCCGGGATCGATGCCCAAGATACGCATACCTAGGCGGCGTTTGTATACACCACCTGCACGTCGTCATGGTCTTCAAGCGCCTCGATGAGGGAGGCAAGCGCCTCCGCGTCCTCGTCTTCTATCGGGACCGTTACCGTCGGAGTCCATCCGATGCCGGCTTTGGCAAATGACCAACTCGCGGCCCCCGGTTCAGCCATTTGATAGCCGAGCGTACTTACAAGGTGCTTGAGCTCCGCGATAGTGCGGTTGCGCGAATCTGTGAGTGTTGTGATGAGCATCGCCACACCTCCCGGTCCGTAAAGCTCGTAGGTTATCGCCTCCATCGCCGCACCCTCTCCGCCTTTACCTTTCTGCACCGCACGCTCGATGTTGTCTTTCGGCATATTTGCCGCCTTCGCCTTCTCAACGATGGTTTTTAGGGAAGGTGCACTCATATCTCCCCCCACGAGCCTTGACTCGACGGCAATGAGGCGCGCTAGCTTACTAAACTCTTTACTGCGCTTGGCGTCAGTCACCGCTTTCTTGTGTTTGATTTGTGCCCATTTACTATGTCCTGCCATGGTACCAGTATACGCATGAAATCATGGGGAGCTAGAGGGAGTGTGGAGCACGTGTTAGAGGAACGGCCGTTGTGAATTTTGTAACTCACTACGTGGCGCTATTCCGATATGTGTGTACCCGAGTGCGGTCACCACGCGCCCGCGAGGAGTTCGCTCTATGAGTCCTGAGCGGATGAGGTACGGCTCGTACACCTCCTCAATGGTGGCTTCTTCTTCTGCGGTTGCAGCGGCAACTGTAGAGAGTCCCACAGGACCTCCTCCAAACTTCTCAATGATAGTGAGCAACACGGCACGGTCTTGCGCGGTGAGCCCTTTGGTATCAATGGAGAGGAGCGTGAGCGCTTCTTCTACTAGTGAGACATCCACTGTGCGACCATATACCTCTCCAAAATCACGCACACGTTTTAGTAGATAGTTTGCAGTGCGAGGGGTGGCTCGACTTCTCGAAGCCACAGCGAGCACAGCCGCATCATCAATTGGCACAGTAAGCAGATTTGCACTGCGTCTCACAATGCGAGCAAGCTCCTCATCGCTGTAGAATTCGAGTCGAAACACTCCTCCTGAGAATCGGGACCTTAACGGGCTAGAGAGCGCGGCAATGCGAGTGGTCGCCGCCACAAGGGTAAATGAGGGGAGGTCGAGTTGAATAGTACGTGCGCTTGGACCCTTGCCTATAATAATGTCGAGCACACCGGCTTCAAGTGCAGGGTAGAGTACTTCCTCAATGTGTCTATTCAGGCGGTGGATTTCATCAATGAAAAGAACGTCACCATTGCTTAAATTGGTAAGTATCGCAGCAAGGTCGCCGACTCTTTCGATTGCCGGCCCCGACGTTGCTTTCATAGAAACATTAAGATCATGAGCAATGAGGTGAGCAAGGGTGGTTTTACCAAGCCCTGGCGGGCCATAGAAGAGCAAATGCTCCGGGGCGTGCCCACGTTTACGAGCGGCCGCGAGCAGTATACGGAGGTTTTCCTTTGTGGTTTCTTGCCCTACGTAGTCGTCCCACGCGGTGGGGCGTAGGGTGCGGTCGAGCCACTCACTTGCTTGAGCGTCACGCAACACTTTTGGATCTATTGACATAATAATTTGTTCATGCTACACTTGCTATTGATAGGGTTCCAGCATACCGCTGGATTTTTAAGTAAATCATTGTTCGGGGCGAGAACCCCTTTCGCGACACGCCGCGCTTGCGTGGCAGCGGTCGTCTCTCGAGGACGTCCTGGTGGCTTCGTGCTTCCTGGGATCATCCTTAGAATGACGAGCGGCTTTTCCATGTGAAAAGCGTCGCGTGAGGGGTTCTCTCTCTCTACTCTGCCTATTGTGTGAATGAACGCTACACGAACTCCATATTGTACCCGAGCACCCGTTGAATTTCCTCGAGACTTGTCATGCCGGTGAGGATCTTCACGAGTGCGTCTTGATGGAGGGTATGAATGCCTTGAGGGTGTGCCACTTCCATAAGCTCACGTGTGGTAAGTTTTTTTCGTACCGCATCCTCTATAGAGCGGTCCATGAATATCGCTTCATAGACTCCCACACGTCCTTTGTAGCCCGTTTCACCTTCGGGAGGCTTTGGTGCGTATGTATGAGTCACGGTGGCTGGAAAATCGGCACGATTGGGTAAGGATGCAAGTACCCGCTCCACAAAGTCTTTGTCCTCCCCCTCAAGGGGTACCTCAACCGAGTATCTTGGATCAATACGTCGCACAAGACGTTGAGCCATGACCACGTTTACCGCAGAGCCGATCGTGCTTGGCTCGACACCAAGGTCAATGAGACGTGGAAAGGCACCTGCGGCATTGTTGGTGTGCAGTGTGGAAAAAACAAGGTGGCCGGTGAGCGCCGCTTGCACAGCGGTAGTAGCGACTTCTTTGTCGCGAATCTCACCTACCATGATGATGTCGGGGTCCTGTCGAAGCGCGCTCCGAAGCCCGGCCGCAAATGTATAGTCCTCGTGGTTCACCTGTGTTTGCACTATCCCTTCGAGGTGGTACTCAACAGGGTCTTCAATGGTGAGTATTTTCATCCCCGGATCCAGTACGTGTTTGAGGAATGCGTAGAGCGTGGTGGTTTTTCCACTCCCGGTAGGACCGGTGTTGAGGACCATGCCGTTTGGTTTTTTTATTTCACGTAAGAGGGCGGTGAGGAGTCGTTCATTAATACCAAGCTCCGTGAGCGATACACCTATCGTCGCAGGGTCGAGGAGGCGGAGGACGAGTGATTCGCCGTAATTACCGGGTAAAACCGAGGTACGTATCTCGATTTCATGTTTGTCGATGTGGATGGAGAAGCGTCCATCCTGAGGGGCATCTTTCACATTGAGTTTGAGACCCGAGAGGAGCTTTACGCGGGACAGGAGGAGATGGTACGTATCGTGATCGTACATAAGAATATCTACAAGTACCCCATCGAGCCTAAATCGTATACGCACCTGGTTCTCCTCCGGCTCCATATGGACGTCGGATGCACCGTTGCTTAGCGCGCTTGCCATAACGGTTTCAAGGGTCCGGGTAATGCGAAAAATACGCTTCATGTGGAGCACCTCATCGATGGCGGCACGTGCCGCATCGAGAGTGTGTACACGGTCGAGAAGTTTTCCAATTTCATCACCGGATACATCAAGCACTCCCGCTTCCGTTTCGACTGCGAAGGAGATGTCTTTGTAGTAGCTCCACGCGCGCGTGAGCGAGGGGAGGGAGCACATCGCAAGTGAGGTGGTGTAGCCGCGCTTCTCAAGGTCGTCGAGGAGCTCTTTCAGGTTTTGGTTATTGGGGCTCCGGACCGCAAGTATTATTTTTTTCCCACTTTTTTGGAACGCGGCAACCTCTGCGGCGCGTGCTTTTTCTTCAGGGATAAGACGAAGCGCATCGGTATTGACCGGTTCACGCGAGAGGTCAATGTAGGTGAGGCTGTACTTCTGCGAAAGGAGCTTCGCGAGTTCCTCCTCTTCGTGCGCGCGGATGGTCTCCAATTTCTTCTCCTGTTTCGTCTCGTCGAAGTGAGGCATTATCTACATTGTACCGCAGAAACGAGCCGTCCTTTGGTATTGACACACGGCACATTTATTGCTATAATATAAATAGAAGCAGAATCGCTGTGGTGATGCAGTAACGGAGGACGCTATGATGCGACTTCTTCTTGCACCTCATTGTAGGAGCGCTCGGGGCGTGTGCAACACGCGAAGCACCGCAAGTTGTGTATGACGAACCTGCGTCAGACATGCGGTATTTGGACGAGCTCGCGCGCCATGCGGCCGAGAGTTGCTCGGGTCCGGTGAAAGAGGGGCCCTATACGGCGAGAAACTTCAAGGGGACAAAAACTCCCGGCACTCTCGACTACCAGTACGGGGTTGAGAGCGGGTGCTCGGAAGGCGTGCGGCCGAAGGAAAGCCCATCCGAACCTAGCTATCGGCGCGCGGTGGCTGTGCCATACCCCGTGCTGGTACCGATTCCCGGCTACGAGCTAAGGGATTACCACCACAGGAGGCACTGAAGGAGGCACTGATGAAATCTACGTTTTATTGCGTACTGCTTGTGATGCTTTCGGCGTGCGCAGGCCCCATGGAGCGCACGTTCGATGAGTGCGGTGCGGTGGCTGTAAACGGTACTGCCCAGTACCAGAGCACCGCAACCCGTACAGCTCGCTCTACCGACGTGGTGGTGGGGTGCGACGAGGCAGTTGCACACAACCACACGAGAGCCACGTTCGGGGTTACCACGAACGGTGCCCCAAATAGTACAGTGTCCCGTGAGGGCGTGTACCGCGGCTCGACCGACGAGGGTGACCCCCGTGTAATCGAGGAGCGGTACCGCCACACCTCACAAGGACTGCCGGGCAGACTCCACGAGAGGAGTATGGAGCGATACGAGTACCGCGACAACCACACTGAGGTCTGTCTCTTCGGGGAATGTGTGGATGTTGGTGAGGTGCGCATACGTACCACTTCGACGTCTACGCCGCGACGCGAACGAGCGGGGTGGCACCAGCCCACACTCTCAGTGCGGTGTGGACCATCCGGATGTGTCGCCCACACCCCGCCTACCCGCCGACGCTAACGCGCCGGCGGGTTTTCTTTGTCTCTTTTTTTCTCACCATTTTCCTATATGCTTAGCGTATGGAGTTTTTTTCGCACTCACTTGAGGATACTGGCAAATTCGCGCGCGCGGTCAAGGCATGGCTCGTTGCAAGGCCCGGCATGCGGGGCACAGCGGACATTATTGCCCTTCAGGGGAATTTGGGCGCGGGGAAAACCCATTTCGTGAAAGCACTCGCGCGGGCGTTTGAATTGTCCGACCTCATCACGAGCCCCACGTTTGTGATTGAAAAGATTTACTACATGGAAGGGCAGGTGTTTACAAACCTCATCCATATCGACGCGTACCGGCTCGAATCGGATGTGGAACTCCATGCTATCGGCTGGCACGAAGCGGCGACCGACCCGCAGAACCTCATCTGCATTGAGTGGCCCGAGCGCGTGGGGCTTGCGGTGCCGGAGCGTGCACTGTGGCTCTCGTTTGAGGTTACGGGAGAAACGGAGCGAAAGATTTCGGCCACGGGACCGGGATGTAATGAATTGGAATCATACCTCAATCATTAATTTCTAATTTCTAGGCACTTTGCACCATAGAATGAGCGTGATTATCTAGTCATTAGAAATTAGTGTTTAGAAATTGAAAATTTCTACCCCTTCTTTTTCATTACCACCATGTCACATTCTCCCACGCATCCAACCACCCTCGTGCTCCTCGACGCACATGCGATTCTCCACCGTGCCTACCATGCCCTCCCGGGTTTCACTTCGGCGACCGGCGAGCCCACCGGAGCACTCTACGGCCTCTCACTTATGGTGCTCTCCGTCATGGAGACGCTCAAACCGGAGTACCTTATCGCGTGCTACGATCTCCCGAAGCCGACCCTGCGCCACGAGGCGTATGGGGCATACAAAGCGGGGAGAGCGAAAGTGGATGAAGAACTCATCGCCCAATTGGAGCGGAGTAAAACACTCATTGATGCGTTTGCCATTCCGCGATTTGAGGCGGAAGGGTTTGAAGCCGACGACCTCCTCGGCACCATTGCGGAGGCGATGCGTATCCACCCCGATGTGCGTGTCATCATCGCCTCGGGCGACATGGACACACTCCAACTGGTGGATGACAAGCGTGTGCAGGTGTTTACCCTCAAGAAGGGCATCAAAGACACGGTGCTCTACGACGAGGCGCACGTGGTAGAACGCTATGGTTTTACCCCAAAACTTCTTCCCGATTACAAGGGTCTGCGAGGAGACCCATCCGACAACATCCCAGGTGTCCATGGTATTGGCGAGAAGACCGCGCTCAAGCTCGTGCAGACCTTTGGCTCACTCGAGTCGTTGTTTGATGCGCTTGAGAAAAAGTCGGAATCTCTCACAAAAGCAGGAATTACGCCACGCATTGTTGAGCTCTTGCGTACTGCGAAAGACGAGGCGCTCTTTAGTCGCGAGCTCGCAACCATTCGCAGAGATGCGCCCATAGACTTCACGTTGCCAAAGGATCCGTGGCGAGCGACGCTCGATGTGCCGCGCCTCCTCACATTTTTGAATGAGCTGGGATTTCGCTCACTTGTTCCTCGCGTGCGTGCACTCATGGGAGATCCCGCTAATGTTGTGGTGGAAGAAAAGGAAGAGGTACCCGATGCAATCGCGGTCGCGGAAACAGCAGTCGCGCTTTGGCTCCTTGAGAGCGATCGCACGAACCCCACCCTCGAAGACATTTGCGAGTATGCGCGCGTAGAGTCGTTTGACCGTGCCCGAGCGAGTATTCAGAAAGAGCTTCGTGACCGAAACTTGCTACGGGTGTACGAGGACATTGAGCTTCCACTCATGCCGACACTGCGGGACATGGAGCGGCACGGCGTGCTCATTGACCGGGAGTACTTGGGAAAGCTCTCGCGGCGCTACCGTGCAGAGCAGAAGGTGCTTGAGGAGAAAATTCACACACAGGCCGGCCGTGAGTTCAACATCAACTCACCGCGCCAGCTTGGCGAAGTGCTCTTTGATGAGCTCAAGCTGGGGACTGGCAAGGCGAAACGCACTGCGACAGGTCAGCGATCAACACGCGAGAACGAGCTCGCGAAGCTTAAAGGTAGTCATCCGATTATTGAGGATATCCTGGAGTACCGTGAGCTCTCGAAGCTCCTTTCCACGTACATAGATGCACTGCCGACACTTGCGGGGTCTGATGGGCGCATCCACGCGCGTTTCTTGCAGGCTGGAACGACAACTGGTCGTATCTCATCGCAAAATCCGAACCTCCAAAACATTCCTATCCGTACCACGCGAGGGGAGGCGATACGCGGCGCGTTTGTAGCTCCTGAAGGGTTTGCACTCGTCGCGGCAGATTACTCGCAGATTGAGCTACGGACGGCAGCCTTCCTTTCCAACGATAAAAAACTCATCGACATATTTTCACATGGGAGAGATATTCACACGGAGGTTGCCGCGGAGGTGTTCGGGGTTCCTCCGGAACTTGTAGATAAAGAGATGCGACGACGAGCGAAAATCATCAACTTCGGCATTCTCTACGGCATGGGCGTGAACGCGCTCAAGGAAAATCTTGGCTCAACGCGAGAGGAGGCACAGTGCTACCTTGATGAGTACTTCAAGCGCTTTGCGGGCATTGCGCGCTACATCGACGAGGTGAAAGCGGAGGTGCACCGTACCGGTGCGACACACACCTTCTTTGGGCGCCGTAGGCAGTTTGAGGGGATACGTTCCCCGCTCCCGTACATTGTTTCCGCGGCAGAGCGCATGGCGGTGAATGCCCCCATCCAGGGCACGTCCGCTGACATCATAAAACTGGCGATGGTGAACATGGCGCGCACCATTGGGGAGCACTCGCTCTACGATGATGTGTACCTGGTGCTCACGGTGCATGACGAACTCATTTTTGAGGTGCGAGAGTCGAAGCTCGCTCTGGTTGCCGCCCTTGTGCGCGACACAATGGAGCATGTGATGACATCCGAAGAGACAAAGGGAGTCCCGCTTGTGGTTGAGGTAGAGAGCGGACCAAACTGGGGCGAGATGACTAAGATTGACCGTTCGTAGCCGGCTCTGCGCTCACCGTACACTTACTACTTCATACTTTCCCCACAACCGCTCATGCTCTACGTTTTTCACGGAACCGATACGTCGGCGTCACTCGCAAAGACACAAGCGTTTGTGGAGATGTTACGACGCAAACAGCCCGATGCGGAGGTGTTTCGCTTTGATGAAGATACGTTCTCACCTGATGGTGTACGGGAGCTTGCGTATGCACGCGGGCTTTTTGTCGAGAAACACCTTGTGGTACTGCGGGGTGTGTTGGGGAGCACCGCGTATCGAGAGTCGCTCATTGCACTATGTAGCACACTCAAGGAGTCTCCGAATGTTTTCGTGCTTCACGAGGGGAAGCTTGACGCGGCTCTGAAGCGGGAGGTTGGCGCGCACGCAGATAAGGTTGAGGAGTGTGCGGAGAAGGGCGGGGGAAAGCCCTCGTTCAACATTTTTGCGCTTGGTGATGCGCTCGGTACTCGCGATCGTCGGCTCCTCTGGACGCTCTACGTGAAAGCGCTCCGTGCCGGACACGAGCCGGAGGAGTTGCATGGTACACTCTTCTGGGCCGTGAAGAGTATGCTCCTTGCGAGTAGCACCACGTCAGCTGAGGAGGCGGGACAAAAACCGTTTGTATGGGGAAAATTTAATCGGTACGCAAAGGCCTACACAAAAGAGGAGCTTACTGGACTCTCACGCGACCTCGTGGAGCTCTACCACGAAGCGCACCGTGGCCGCTATCCGCTTGAGACCGCACTTGAACGTTGGGTACTTGCGCGCTAAGCGGCTTTTTTCTTTTCTGTAGGTTCGTCTTCGTTGTTTTTTTGTGGAAATGGAATAACTACTTTTTTCACCTGCTCTGCTTTTTTCCTTGCCAATTCCACCATGTAGCGTATCCACGTGGTGCGCTTGTGCGCCCATGCGCTGTATGGTTCATCAAAGTCGGAGAAATGTCGGTTCGTGATATTCTTTTTCACCCACGCATCGTATTCATTGGGGGCGATACGAGACTCGCTTGTTCCGTCGTTAATTTGATCAAGTACATCGGCATTTCTCACACATTGTGCTTCTTGTACGTCGAGTGGGTTTTCTTGTGACATGTCCCAAGCATACCTCGTTCTTTACATACCACAAAGCGCCGTGGAACCACGGCGCTTTGTGCGCGTGTCCGCCCAGTTGGATTCGAACCAACGACCTTCTCCTTAAAAGGGAGCCGCTCTACCGACTGAGCTATGGGCGGGTTGGGAAATAGTACGACAATAATTATTTTTTGTCGAACTATAGTGGCTTGTCAAAGGCAAAAGGTCCCGGTCCAAGGAAGAGGAGTGAGAATGAGATAATAAAGAGAAGTAGAAAAAGGGGTCGGTCACCGGGTGCGCGTAGTGTGGGGGGCAGGCTCATCGACACGAGCGAAGTTGCCATGGCAACGAGAGCCGCTCCCTGTGTGAAGAGTCCAAGTAGAAGAAGCGCACCCGTGCCTGTTTGAGCAAGACCGAGTACAAGCAGGAACGCACGTCGTGTCACACTGTCTGCTTGCATGCGAAACATGCGCACAGTGCGTATGCCAAGGAGAAAAAAGTAGGTACCTACAGTACCACGCAGAAGCACAGTTGCTAGGACCGATACTCCGAAAAGTTCTGGAAACAGGGAAAACATGCGCTGAGGAGTGTCCGCATTCTACCATATGTTAAGCTGGCGCCTCGTGCGCAATGAAGTACCATGCTGGGATGAACGAGGTGTACGTCATACTCCACAGTGTTCGGAGTGCTCATAATGTGGGGTCCATTCTGCGTACTGCGGATGGGGTGGGTGTGGCAAAGGTATATTTCACCGGTGTCACCCCGACACCCATTGACCGTTTCGGAAGGCCACGTAAGGATGTTGCAAAGGTGGCGCTAGGGGCAGAGAAGACCGTTGCGTGGGAGCAACGCGACAGCACTGAAGCGCTCATCCGAGAGTTCAAGGAACGGGGCGTACGCGTGGTGGCGGTTGAACAGGATACTCGCTCAGTTTCGTACCTCTCGCATGTGTGTGTGGGATCCACGGCTTTTTTGTTTGGTGCCGAGGTGGATGGGGTGCCACCCTCACTACTTTCGCTTTGTGACGCGGTAGTGGAACTGCCCATGTATGGGAAAAAAGAGTCGCTCAATGTTGCGGTGGTGGTTGGTATTGTGTTGTACCACGCACGAGCACAGCCAATGAGGTCCTTGGCTCCCATCGATTAGACGCCCCGCCTTTTCAACGTGTGCAGTTCTTCTCGTGCCACTTGAGCGTCGCTCCAGGAGACCTTGCTCCCCTTTGGTCCCATAATGAACGGGTCGGTGCCTTTACCGGTAATCAAAACAACATCGCCGCTCTTTGCGCGTGCAAACGCTTCACGTATCGCCTCGCGACGGTCCATGATGATGGTGGGGGTCTTCTCCTTGATCCCCGCGACCATCTCGTCCACGATGGCGCGCGGGTCCTCGTCGTATGGGTCTTCATCGGTCAAAATGATGTCACGGCAGTACCGTTCCGCCACCTGGGCCATCTCGGGTCGCTTCCACCTGTCTCTACCGCCCCCGCAGTTGCCGAGTACACACACTTTCTCCTGGTTGGGGAATGCGCGATACAGCTTTTCAAGTGAGTCTTTTGTGTGGGCATAGTCAACAACAACCGTGAACGGTTGTCCCTCGTCAATTTTTTCAACGCGCCCCGCGACTACCTCAAATCGTTCAAGTGCGCGCTTCACCGTTTCCATTGGTATACCGAGGAAGCGGGCGAAGGTGACCGCACCGAGTATGTTGTAGAGGTTGAAGGTGCCCAGGAGTGGTGAGTGTACAGATACTCCCTCGTAGGTGAAGAGGATGCCGCGATCATTTTCCGTGTGCGGCTCGGCGTGCTTGAGGGAGTAGGGGAGTTGTGTCACCTCGGCGGGTACATCCATAAAAAGTGCTCCATGTTCATCATCACGGTTACTCACCACTACGCGACGTTCCTTACTCGAAGCGATGAGTGCGTCGCGAAGTCGAAGCTTAGAGTCGCGGTAGGCCTCGAACGACCCGTGACTCTCAATGTGCTCAGGAGAGAGGTTGGTAAACACGAGCGCATCGAGCGCGATGTGCGCGTGGCGCCAGAGCCGCGCACCCTCGCTCGTCATCTCAACCACCGCAAATCCACAGTCTTCATCCACCGCGCGGCGGAGAAATCGTTGCATGAAAAAGCGTCCGGGCATGCTCATTTTATAGAGGTTCGGCTCGCTCTCGTTCGCCACCTTGAAGCGTATGGTGTTTGAGAGTGCGGTGGTGTGGCCCGCCTCCTCGAGGATGGCAGAGATGAGTTCGGTGGTGGTGCTTTTGCCTTTCGTGCCCGTTACCCCCACCACGTAGAGTTTGCGGGAGGGGAAGCTGTAGCGTAGAGCGGCGAGTGTCGCAAGGAGGAGGTGGTAGGTTGGTTGAAGTGCGCGGAAGAGGCGCCTTGGTATCAGTGTGCGGAGTGCGTCAGTGGTATTCATAATCTGGGTTGCGGCTGTAGTGTAATTCCTAATGTCTAATTTCTAAACTCTACCCATTTTCTTTAACATACACACCGGTTTAGATATTAGTAATTAGACATTAGAAATTGGAGTTTTCCATTCCTATCCTCTCGCGAGGAGCCTCAACGCTTCCTTGATACGCGTTCCCTGGTCGCTCACGCTCTCCGGCACGAGGCGAAGGGCCTCGCGGGCTTCCTCGTGACGGTACCCGAGCGCCTTGAGTGCCTCGAGCGCATCCTCCTCCTCGCGGCGCAGTGCGGTGGCACCCACCACCTCAAGCTCGCCGAGCTTGTCGCGCAGTTCCAGGCACACTTTTTCTGCCGTCTTTCTTCCGATCCCCGATACCTTTGTGAGGTAGCCCACGTCGCTTGCGGCAATTGCGCTCTTGAGCTTCTCGAGTTTATCGAGCGACATGATGCCGACCGCTCCTCGCGGGCCTACGCCCGATACGGAAATGAGGAGCTTGAAGAGTTCAAGTTCGCCGTACTCGAGGAAGCCGTAGAGGTCGAGCGCATCCTCTCGCACCACGAGGTGTATCCATAGGTCAAGCGCGGCTCCCACCTTGGTGTCGGCGATAAGCGAAGGGGTCACGTAGACCTTGTATCCTACGCCACTTACGCTAAGCACCAGCCATGAGGTTTTGGTGGCGGAAACAGTACCGGTGAGCTGGGCTATCATGGGAAGTATGGTGAAGCTCGATATACCCATCATAGCTGAAGTCACATCCATACGCACGGGGTCCCGTAGCACTTGCGTTTTTCGCCTATCGTGCTACTCTCCTGTGACGTAAACATATGCCGATTACCTCATCAGCCAAGAAAGCGATGCGAGCAAGCGAGCGAAAGCGCGTGTTCAACGTGCGCCGCAACCGCGCCATGAAGGATGCGATGAAGGAGGTGCGTCAGCTCGCGAGTGCAGGGAAGGCGGTAGAAGCCGCGGCACTTCTCCCCAAGGCCTACCAAGCAATCGACAAGGCGGCCAAGCGCGGTGTCATCAAGCCAAATGCGGCTGCTCGAAAGAAATCAAGGCTTACCAAAGCACTCACACAGACGAAAGAAGTCGTAAAGAAGGGTAGGGCGAAGGCTAAGGCGAAGGCGGAGTAAGGTCGCGCGGGTTGTTCGAACCTCTAACAAGAACCTAACAAGAAGTGCCCCCGGCGCTTTTGTTGTTGCTTAGGCGAAGAGTTGCGCCTGCTGCTCCCTGAGGCGCTCTGCGAGTTCGCCAAAAAGCGGCCCCACAAGGGGCTCGTTCCCGATGGCGGGCTCCTTGTTGGCCAAGAGCTGGGCGAGGCTGATTCCGTGCAGTTTCCAAGCCGCTCCACCGCTTAGGTAAATATTGAGTACCGGAATGAGTTTATCGAGCGCATGTATAAACACACTTTCAGGGTCGCTACGTAATTCATAGTGGGAAATGTGATCGGTCAGATCGCTGAAGTGTGGGTACTCTTCCTTAAGCTGAACCAATGCGCGCGCTTCACGCTCTTTCTTGTCTTTGCGTGCTTCTGTATCGTAAAACGATGTGTCACCCGCATGCACCTCAACAAGGTCGTGTACCAGGGCGTAACGTAGTGCGAGATCAAGATTAAGCGAATTGTTGGAGTTGGAGAGCACGTACCATGCCAAGAGCGCGAGTTGGCCCGTATGCTCAAGGTCATTCTCTGGACGAGTGCTTTGCTGTATGGAAACGGTGCGCTCTATGGCACGAAAGGTGTTGGTGCAGGAGACAAATTGTAAGAGCGCGTCGAGTTTGGTGTGCATAGCTCGTGTGGTACCAGTACCTCCTCGGTCATAGTACGGTCAGGTGCATGGCCGGCGCTACGATGCCAACGTATGCAGACAGAGAAGTTTCGTTTTGTGCCCCCGCGAGGAATCGAACCTCGATTACGGGATCCGCAATCCCGTGTTCTATCCATTAAACTACGGGGGCAATGCGACCCACCATACCAGAAAACCTACGCCACCGCACGTTTTGTGTTAGGAGAGGTGCGGACGAACGTTTAAAAACCCAACCACTCCATCACGTGGTGCGTGAGCGGCTCGTGCATCTCCTCGTCGGGGAGAAAGTCGAGGAGAAAGTCGTGTACGTGGTCAGGTTCGATGCCCTCGAGGGGTACGATGATGAGGGGTACGATAAAACTCTTCGGTTTCAAAATGAGTTTTGGTGTCTGCTCATGGTGCACTTCGCTTATGTGGAATGCGTTGAGTGATTTAAAGGGATAGAGTTTGTCGTCTATCCTCACACCACGCTGGGTGAGCGCAAAGGAGACCATATCAGGTTCGCGCGCCGCGAACACCGCGAGCGCAAACCCGCCCACGAGGAGGAGTACCGCGAGGAGGATATTATTGACCACGAGGGAGCCGACGATACCTGCGAGCACTACAAGTCCAAGTGCCCAAAACCAATCACTCGACTTCTCGGTGTGGTTGTACTCAAGCGCCTGCCAATGCATGGGTTTTCGCAGGGTGTGGTGGGGTGCGTGTGTGATCGCATCCATAGGCACAGTGTAGCACGAGCTACACTGTGGAAGTGAAAGATTCCACAGGAGAACTCCCACGCAGTGCAAGCATTGCTTCTGCACCTGGTATGTCCTCGGGGCGGTTTACCGGGTACCAGAAAGAAACTTTTGAAATTGCAACGGGGTTCTTTTTTGCATACAGATCAATGACTTCTGTGAGATAGTATTCGCGACCCTCAGGTAACTCTTCGTAATAATCAAAAATAACTGGGGTGAGTACGAGGCCGGCGGCACACACAAGATTGCTGGGTGGATTTGCCGGCTTTTCAACAACAGTTTCCACAAAGCCCTCGCTATTGAGGACGATTACTCCGAAGCGGTGTGGTTCCTCATGCTCGTAGGCAAGAAGGCACGCTTCGTGGTCAAGAGCTCGCGTGATACTCTCGGTGTCGATGAGGTCGTCGCCATAGAGGAGCAAGAATCGGCCATTGAGAAGCCCCTTTGCGCGACGCAGTGCATCAGCGGTGCCCAACTTTTCTTTTTGCCACACAAACTTAATAGATCGTCCAGCAAAACGTTCGCCGATTTTGTTGACGAGATCTTCGCCACGATAGCCCACAACGAGGATGACCTCGGTGATCGAAGAGGGGAGGGCTCGTATTATATGCTCAATCAGGGGCTTACCTGCGACTTCGACGAGCTGTTTCGGTCTATCATTAGTGAGTGGGCGCATGCGCACCCCTTCTCCGGCACAGAGTATGATCGCCTGCATGAACGAGGGCTACTAATTAGCGATAATACGGAGATTATACACTAGAGTCTTTGGTCGGCAAATGACGGTTGCAGACAACGAAATGAAAGGGTAGGCTGGTGTGCATGCGAAACTATCGAATGAATAATGAAAGACTAAGGATACAATCAAATACATTGCTCTGCTTGTATAATTTTTTGAAAAATCC
>JAYRER010000042.1:0-13429 GCA_041908795.1 Minisyncoccota bacterium
ACCAATCTTGAGGTACTGTTCAGTAACTATACTGATGCGGCAGGTGCTGAGCGTGAACTACGAAAGCTCTTCGACCAGGCTCTCCGTGCAGGTAATATCATCCTATACCTCGAACACATTGTGGGACTTAGCGAACGTGCACGTGTCATAGGATGCGACCTTATTGAAATCCTCACTCCGTACCTTGAGAGCGCAGGTCTACAGGTAATAATGGACGCGGAGCATGACATATTCGAACGTACACTGAGGCACGATAGCAGGTTTATGCAGCTAGTGGAACTTGTGCGTATGCACGATGTGAGTATGGCGGAATTGATGCGGCTCTTGAGCGAACGTGCCGTAAGGCTCGAACAAAGGACTGGGATTGCATTCACGTACCCCGCACTCATCGCCACGGCCGAGCTTTCGGTACGCGCTTATCCTGATGCGGCGATGCCCGACAAGGCGTACGATCTCTTGGAGGAAGTGCTTCACTTTAAGGCACGTGGGGAGAATACCACGGTCTATCGAGATGATGTGGAAACACTTGTCTCACTGGCAACCGGGGTACCCCTCGCAGAGCCAAGCGAGGAGGAGCGCGAAGCGCTCACCACACTTGAAGCGAGGCTTCATGAACGCGTGGTAGGTCAAGACCAGGCACTCGCGGCAATTTCTCACGCACTGCGCCGAGCCCGCGCGGGCACGAGCACCACTAACCGCCCCATGGGTTCATTTCTATTTTTAGGACCTACTGGCGTCGGAAAGACGGAGACTGCAAAGGCACTCGCGTATGAACTTTTTAAGAGTGACGAACGTATGGTACGACTCGACATGTCGGAGTACAGTGGCATGCATGCATTGGAAGAACTCCTTGGTTTTGCGAACGGTACCCCAGGGAGGCTCACGACAGCGCTCCATGAACATCCCTTCGGTGTACTCCTCCTCGACGAGTTTGAGAAGTCAAGCCGCGAGGTGCATGACCTCTTTCTTCAGGTTCTTGACGAAGGGTTTATTCGTGACACAGCGGGGACACGCGTAAGCGCACGCAACCTCATCATCATTGCAACAAGCAATGCGGGAAGCGACCGTATCTGGGAGCTTGTACGCACCGGCGAGGACTTGTCCACACACAAAGAGACATTGCTAGACCAACTTATCGCAACAGGCCTCTACAGACCAGAGCTCCTGAATCGTTTCGACGACATCGTGCTATTTCACCCACTCACCCAGGAACACGCTCGCGGAGTCGCCCGCCTTGAGCTCATGCGACTTGCTGAACGTCTCATGGAACGCGGAATAGAGCTTCTTGTTACGGACGAACTCGTCAACACTGTTACCTTGCACGGGTATCGCCCCGAGTATGGAGGTCGGGCACTACGCACGTATGTGCGTGACCATGTGGAACAACGTGTGGCTGACCGACTCCTCACCGGCGAAGTTCTTCGCGGGCGTCCGATTGAACTTAGTCCGCAAGATATTGTATAACCAACACACTGAACGGACCCATCCCACATTTCGGGACTGAGGGACGTCTTTGTTGTCACATGGAACCTCGCCTCACCACACAACCAGTCATTGCACTTGCACCTATGGCGGATGTCACGGACGCGGCGTTTCGTCGTACCATCGCACACTTCAAGGCTCCCGACATAATGTGGACGGAATTTGTCTCCGCCGACGGGCTCTACCATACACGCGAGATCCAACATCTTCCGGACGAAAAAAATCCACTCATGCGTACACTAGTATACTCTGAAAAAGAACATCCCATTATCGCCCAAATATTCACTGCGCGCCCGGAAATGGCCGAGTACGCTGCTACACTCGTTGCCGATCTCGGCTTTGACGGTGTGGATATCAATATGGGGTGCCCCGACCGTTCGGTTATGCGTCAAGGTGCAGGCGGTGCGCTTATGCGCACTCCCGCACTCGCCCGCACGCTCATCCAGGCACTCAAGCGAGGAGCCGGAGAACGTATTCCTGTCTCGGTGAAAACGCGGGTGGGTGACACAAAGAACGAGCTTGCGACGTGGCTCCCAGAACTCCTCGCTGAGGGACCCGCACGTGTGACCATCCACGCCCGTACGAGGAAGGATCTTTCAAAGGTGCCCGCACAGTGGGAATACGTGCGTGAAGCGGTACAGCTTCGAGACGCGCTCGGGAGTACCACTTCCATATTCGGTAACGGAGATGTGCGAACGCTCGACGAGGCGTATGAGCGGGCGATCGAAACGGGAGCAGATGGCGTCATGGTGGGACGTGCGATATTCGGCACCCCGTGGCTCTTTGCACACCCCACGAAGTATGCGCCAACCGCAGGAGAACGCATCAATGCACTCCTCATCCACCTCGCGAACTGGGAAGAACTCATGACGCATAAACCGTTCGCGCTTATGAAAAAACACATTCACGCGTACCTACAGGGTTTCAGTGGCGCACGTGCGCTACGTACCTCACTTATGAATATTGATACCTCGAACACCGCACGTGCGCTCCTAAAGGAGTACCTCGTAGGGATCCAAGCACCATGAGCACATCCAATCGTTGGATAGTGGGTGTCGACGAAGCAGGGCGGGGCCCGTGGGCGGGGCCCGTAGCGGTGGGAGTGTTCGCGATTCCCGAAAATGGATATGACGATTTAACATTATGTTGTGCACGCGACTCCAAGACGCTCACACCCACTGCTCGTGAGCTCTGGAGTACCCGCCTGAAGGACGTTCCTGGAGCAAGGTGGGCAGTCACACTCTCAAGCGCAACCTCCATCGACCGACGTGGCATCGTAGTCGCGATATTTCGTGCACTCACTCGCGCACTCTCCCGAATTGACATAGAGCCGAGCCGAGCACTCATATTACTTGATGGGGGGCTCCACGCCCCACACAAGTACACACACCAACACACTATTGTGCGGGGTGATTCAACCGAGCGAGTGATTGCGGCGGCATCCATTCTCGCAAAAACTTTTCGAGACGCGCACATGTGTCGTGTCGCGCGTGTATATCCACAATACGGGTTCACACGGCACAAGGGCTACGGCACCCCTGAGCATCGCATCGCACTCTTCGCGCACGGCATGACACCCATTCACAGGTCCTCCTTCATCCATTTTCTCCCGTAGTGGAAAACTCATGGGGTCGCCTTGCGAATCGGGGGAAATGCCTGTAGTATGGCCGCATGTCGGTACGAATGAAAATAACTCGAAGTAAAACGAGGTCGCGTCGTAGCCACCACGCGCTTTCCGCACCCGCCACAACCACAACACAAAGTGGTGGTGTGCGACGACGGCACTTCGCGGATCCTGCAACCGGCATGTACCGCGGCAAAGCGGTTGGTGCGAAAGCACGTACTTTGTCCTCTCCAAAAGCCTCCTCTTCTGCAAAAAAGGTAAAGACGAAGAAGGGGGAGTAGTTTCCGCCCACAGCGGGAGGTCTTTGAGCAAAACATATGGCGAACCGACACCTTTCGAGGTCAATTGTTCTGCAAACACTTTTCGAGTGGGATGTTAACCTTGAAGAGGGTCGTGCGGATGCACAACCTATTGAGGAGATTCTCACGCGAAACATTGAAGAGTTTGCGCCTGATTCTCGTGATGGAGTTTTCATGAAAAAAGTCTTGCTTGGAGTGCTTGAAAAGCAAGCTGATCTCGATGCGGTAATCAGCAAAGCCGCTCCCGAATGGCCTATAGAAAAAATCGCACGAGTCGATCGTAACATCTTGCGTGTAGGGCTTTATGAGCTTCTTTTTGGAGACCGAAATGAAGTTCCTGCGAAGGTAGCAATCAACGAGGCAATTGAGCTCGCAAAGAACTTCGGAGGAGAATCGTCAGGCAGGTTCGTGAATGGTGTGCTCGGTTTTGTCTATAAGGAACTCGGGGAGCCCGGGAAGGATGAGACAAGCAAGAATAAGAAGGACAAGGGTAGGCTGCTCGTACCATACGAGCAAATGCCTGTCGAGCGAAAGGGAGGTGCGGTTGTATTCACGAAAGAAGGCGAAGACATCTATGTTGCACTTGTCCATGACGTGTTCGGACACTGGACACTCCCCAAAGGTGGTATCGAGGACGCCGAGAGCGACGAAGAGGGTACCGTCAGAGAAATTCACACTGAACTCGGTCTCGACATCACCATTAAGGAGAAACTTGGTGAGAATGAGTATGTGGCAAGCAATCCGGAAAGAGGCAAAATACGCAAACATGTTACTTACTTCCTCGCGGAATCATCGTTTAGCGATATCCGACTTGAAGAGAAAGGTGGTCTTGATGACGCGCGCTGGTTCAAACTTGCTGACATACTCGAGCTCAATTTCTACCACGATATACTTCCCGTAATTACCAAAGCAATCAACGCACTCTTAAAAGAAAGTGGTTCACATTGATAATTATATTTCGCCATCCTATGCAGGAGAGCACGAACGGAACGCACGACCCGAACGAGTTTGCACAGGTACTCAACATCACGTTTCGGGAACCACAGCTTCTACGCACCGCGTTCACACATCGCTCATACGTAAACGAGTATCGGGGTCAAACAGAACATAATGAACGCCTCGAGTTCTTAGGCGACGCAGTGCTCGAGCTGGTGGTAACAAGATTTTTGTTTGATAAGTATCCTAAGAATGCTGAGGGAGAACTTACCGCCTATCGTGCCGCTCTTGTAAACACGAATACCATAAGTGCGGCGGCGTCAAGACTCGGAATGAACGACTATCTACTCCTCTCACGTGGCGAAGCTCGGGATCAGGGACGCGCACGACAGTATATACTCGCCAACACTTTTGAGGCCGTGATCGGAGCTATCTACCTTGACCAAGGCTACGACCGCGCCGCGAAGTTCATTGCGGAACACATTTTTCCACTCGCTGATGAAATAGTGGAGAAGCGTCTTTGGCAGGACAGTAAAAGCAGGTTCCAAGAAGAGGCTCAGGAACGAGTCTCAATCACCCCAAGCTACACAATTTTAAAGGAAGAGGGGCCCGACCATGATAAACGCTTCACTGTTGGGGTGTTTCTTGGTAAAGAAATGATTGCAAAAGGGGATGGGAGAAGCAAACAGGAAGCGGAGCAGGCTGCAGCACGTGAGGCCCTCACTGCCACTGGGTGGCAAGAAGAATGAGAACGGAGCACGGTGAGCGCTGTAAATCCATGTAAATCCTCTGTGGGCCTAGTATGGTACACTTGAGAAGCATAGTGTTTTGTTTGCACAGCACTTTCTTGTATGCACCTCTCGTCAGTTGAGCTCATTGGTTTCAAATCTTTTGGCCGTAAGGTCGATCTCAATTTTCGCACACCAATCACTGCGATTGTGGGACCCAACGGTTCTGGTAAAAGCAACTGTGCAGAAGCGTTTCGCTTCGTCCTTGGCGAACAGTCGCTCAAATCACTCCGAGGGAAGCGTGGCGAAGACCTCATTTGGGGAGGCTCAAGTGAGTTTGCTCGTGCCTCGCGTGGGGCAGTGCGAGTCACCTTTGACAATCGTCCCGTGAGTGGAGCGCGACTCCTTGCTGTGGATTTTGACGAAGTGATAATCGAACGCACGGTATACCGAGACGGTCAAAATGAATATGCAATCAATGGGAGCAAGGTACGGCTCAAAGACATTGTGGAGCTTCTCGCACAGGCTAACATAGGTGCCTCGGGTCACCATATCATCTCGCAGGGCGAGGCAGACCGTGCGCTTGCGGCAAGTCCTCGCGAACGTCGCGAAATGATTGAGGACGCATTGGGATTGCGTGTCTTTGAGTACAAAAAAGAGGAGAGTATGCGAAAGCTTGAGAAAACGCAAGAGAATCGGGAGCATGTCGAATCACTGCGTAAAGAGAATGCTCCACACCTCGCATTCCTCAAACGGCAAGTGGAACGTATTGCGAAAGCGAGGGAGCTCAGGGAAAAATTGGTACACGCGTACGAGACGTACCTTGCACGCGAACAGCTGTATATTGCTTCTTTTCGCACAAAAATCGCAAATGATCAAGAAGGTCCGACGCGTGAACTCCTTGAAATACGTGCACACATTGAAGAACGACGCACGGAACTGGCAAAACGTGAGCGGAATGACCCACGAGCAGTACGACTCCTCTCATTTGAGAGCGAGCTTGCACAGATGCGTGAAGCAGGCGCGAGTGCACTGCGTAAGGAGGGACGACTTGAGGGTGAACTAATGGCCGAGGAGCGACGTTTGGAAGTGGAGCGCACGCGACATGCGAGCAAAGATATGCGACCGGTACCACTCAGTGAAGTGTGTGCACTTTCTGCAAAGATTGAGGAGGAACTTACAAAGCTTCACGCAGAAAACGATCAGACGCAACGAGCTACACGAATTACACAACTCATAGCACGTGTACGCGCTTTCATTGCACGCTTCGAATCCGCAGAAGAACGTGAGCCTGATGAACATGAACGTACACGACTCCTCCATGAGCTAAAAACCGCACGCGAGGAGGTCACCAAGGTGGATACCTCACTATCCTCACTTGTCCGTGAGACAGAAGAGCTGCGCCTAACGCTCGCAAAGGATAAGGACCGCGACCGTGAGCTTGAAAAAGAACTGTTCACACTCATGACGAAAGCGAATGAATGTGAGGGATTGCTTCGTGACTGCACCACACGTACCATTGAGTGCGACCGCCTTGACGAGGAATTTTCACGTGAGGTAGTGGAGGCGGTGGCCCTCGTAGGGCGTGAAGCCTTACGCTATAAACACGCCGTCGCTGACCTTCCCTCTGAATCACGCTCTGTACAACTTGAGCGCAAACGGGAGCTTGAGAAAATGAAAATCAGACTTGAGGAAATGGGGGGGTCAAACGTGGAAGAGGTGATGAAGGAGTATGAAACTACGCGCGAACGTGATGAATTTTTAGCGCGTGAGCTTGCCGACCTTGAGGCGTCCGCGACATCACTACGCACCCTCATTGATGAGCTTGATAAGGAACTCACTGAAAAGTTTCGTAACGGTGTCGCGCAGGTGAGCGCGCAGTTCAATGATTTTTTCTCACTCATGTTTGGTGGCGGTTCCGCATCGCTCTCTGTAGTAGCAAGCTCAAAACGTACGAAGGGTATCCTTGGCCTCCTCCAGAATGGGGATGATGATCGAGCGGATCAGGAGATGGTGGAGGAGGGGATAGAAATAGATGTTGCACTTCCTAAGAAGCGCGTGAAGGGGTTAACTATGCTCTCAGGAGGCGAACGTGCACTCACCTCGATCGCCCTTATTTTCGCCATGAGCCAAGTGAACCCACCCCCATTTCTCATACTCGACGAGACGGACGCCGCGCTCGACGAAGCCAACAGCAAGCGCTACGGGGACATGATTGAGAATCTCTCGAAGAAGAGCCAGCTCATCCTTATCACCCACAACCGCGAAACTATGAGCAGGGCGGGAATGCTTTACGGCATCACCATGGGCACAGACGGTGTCTCGAAGGTGCTCTCGGTACAGCTTGATGAGGCGGTGAGTGTGGCAAAGTAATTTTTACCTCGCCTTCACAGCAAGTAAGTGTACACGTTGCATGCTCACTCTTAGGAGTGGTATAGTCGTGGGGCTACTAAATAATTTATTATTCACTGATTTATGAAACAACTCTACATCATAGGCATATTGATTGCCGTCGTACTTATAGCGCTTTTCGGTCTTTCAAAACTTGTTGACAGAGCTGGAGAAAGTAACCCTGCCGCAGTCGCCGAAAGTGCCGATACGCAAGGGGAGAACGAAGCATCTGAAGCCGTAGGTGCAGATGAAGTGTCACCAGATCCAATAACCAACGAACCTATGACAGGAAACATAGATGAGATTACTACCATTACATTGAAAACCAACAAAGGAGATATTCTGATAGATCTTTTTACCGGTAAAATGCCAATTACCACAGAGAACTTCCTAAAACTTGCGCGAGATAATTTTTACGATGGTGTGAAATTTCATCGCGTCATTGACGGCTTCATGATTCAGGGTGGTGACCCTCTCACTAAAGACGACAGCCAAAGTGCGCGCTGGGGTACCGGAGGACCCGGCTATAGTATAAAGGATGAATTCGGCGAAGGACTTTCAAATGTGCGGGGCACACTCGCGATGGCGAATGCCGGCCCCAACACAGGGGGAAGTCAGTTTTTTATCAACACGGTTGATAATGCGTTCCTCGACTCAAAACACCCAGTATTTGGACGTGTAACAGCAGGTATGGAAATCGTTGATACCATAAGTACATCTGCAACAGGTTCTGGTGATATGCCACTCGAGGCAATCGTTATAGAGGACGTGATCGTACCGTAGCCTTTTTCCCAAAGTGTGAGAACAGCGCCGCTTTTATGCGGCGCTGTCGCGTGTCGAGGCATCAGATCGTTCGCGTGCTTTTCTCTGTAGCATTCGAATAGGTAACTCTAGTTGAGTAAGTCTTTGTTCTATTTCACACAATCGCTCTTGGAGTTCCCGGAGCTGCTTACGTTGCCTATACTTGAACAGGTGTGTACAAAAATCTGTTATGGTCATTGCCACCTCCGCCACGCACTCTACCACAACTAGACCGCGAGATCCCAATCTATGAGCCGATGCTCGACATCCACACCCGCGAGTCGCACCTTGAGCGCATCCCCGATGGAGAATCCTTTCTCGGAAATGGACGCGGAGAGCCGAAAGCCGTGATCGGTGAGTGTGTAGATATCATCGCGGAGGGTTGAAATGCGCACGAGCCCCTCCGCTTTGGTTTCGAGCTCTTCAACAAAAATACCCCACTCTGCGATACCGGTTACGATACCGTTGAAGGTTTGTCCCACCTTGTCCGCGAGGTACTCGCACTGCTTGAGTTTAATACTGTTGCGCTCAGCCTCCATCGCCGCCACTTCGCGCTCGGAGGAGTGCGCCGCCACCCCCTCAAAATATGGTACATCGCGCCCCGTAGGTGAGTGACCCGCGAGGTGATCTTTCATGGTGCGATGTACGACGAGGTCGGGGTACCTGCGTATGGGGGAGGTGAAGTGCGTGTAGTAGTCGAAGGCAAGCCCGAAGTGGCCGATATTTTTTGTTGAGTACACCGCTTTCGCCATAGCCCGGATGGTAGCCGTCTCTATCATGTCTTGCTCCGGCTTTCCCTCAATATCCTCAAAAAGCTTGTTGATGGCGCTCACAGTGACTGCGCCGCCGCTATGGGTGAGCTCATAGCCGAGCATCTTGAGGTAGAGTGCGAGTTCCTCAATTCTGTCGCGCTTGGGTGCATCGTGAATACGGTAGATAAACGGCGCACCTTTGTACTTCGCCACAAACAACGCCACCTCACGATTGGCAAGGAGCATGAGATCCTCGATGAGGTGGTTGGTCTCAAGGAGTACCTTGCGGAATGCGCGCACAGGTCGCCCGGTCGCATCAAGCTCGAACTTCACCTCATCGGTGTCAAATGCGATGGAGCCGTGAGCGAAGCGTGCTTTGCGGAGTGCCGCTGAAACATCGGCGGCAACAAGGAGCTCACGCCCGAGCGGATCGGTTCTGTTGGGGTCACCTCTCATTGCCGTGAGGAGTTCCTGTGCTTCTTCATAGGAAAACCTATGATCGCTTCGAATAATTGTTTCCCCAAACCAGCGCTCGCGTACCTCTCCGGTGGAGGTGATTACGAAGATTGCGGAAAATGCGAGGCGGTCTTCGTGGGGAACGAGTGAGCAGAGATCGTTACTCAAGACCTCCGGGAGCATGGGAATCGTCCGATCAACAAGGTAGATGCTCGTGCCGCGCTCGTAGGCCTCCTTGTCGATAGAACTTCCTTTGGGTACGTACGCACTCACATCGGCAATGTGTATTCCAAGCTCAATGAGCCCATCGTCGCGCGTGTTCACTGAAATAGCGTCATCAAAGTCCTTGGCGTCGGAGGGGTCGATGGTGAATGTGGGGGTGCCCCGCACATCTCGTCGTGCACCGATTGCCTGTGTGAGTATATCCCCTCGCGCCGCATGTATTTCATTCGCCTGTGTGAGCGCCGCCTCAGGGTAGCGCCAGTCAAATCCATGGCTCGCAACTATTGAGCGCATTTCCGTCTCATGGAGCCCAACAGGACCTAGAATTTCAAGGAGACGCGCCTCGGGACTCTTGCCACGCTTCCAGTCGGTAAGTTCAACCGTCGCTTTCGTCTCGAGCTCGGGCGTACGTCCGTTCAAATCAGTGAGGACCATGTCAGCATAGACGCGGCGGTCATCCGGCACGAGGAACCAGCGGCCGTTGTCGCGCTCAAGGACCCCGGTAAATTTTGTACGTGCGCGGCGCACCACACTCACCACCTCGCCACGCTCTCGCTCGCCCTTCTTTCGCGCAAAGAGTGCGATGCGCACCGTGTCGTTGTTCAGTGCGGTGTTGACGTCGCGGTCATGCACCTCGATGTCCTCTGCGTGCCCCGGTAGTGTGACATAGCCGGAGCCTCGCGACGTAATGTGGATGACACCCTCCTCGTCGTGGCGTCGTACAGCGGGCCGGTCTGAGGCGCGGTGTCCGCCACGCCCTTGTACACGCTCGTTCACCGCTCTCCCGCTCGGTCTTCCTGACCGCCCGTTCCTTTGTCTATTATTGTGAGTTCCCCTCATGTCGCGAGTATAGCATATCATATACTGTGTATGAGAGCCCCATTCGCTTTTGACGAAACACCCAAACGAGAGTAGTATAAAATTATTATCAGGTTGATTTGTTAGTACGAACACATTTCAGTATGCAGCAGGAAGATCAAGCATTTCTCGAGTACGTCGTGAAGGGTCTCGTAGACCACCCCGACGATGTGAAAGTGAACAGGACAGTGGATGAGATGGGGGTGCTTCTCACGCTCGATGTTCACCAGGAGGATATGGGGAAGATTATCGGTCGCAGTGGCAACACCGCAAAAGCGATACGCACACTCCTTCGGGTAGTGGGCATGAAGAACAATGCGCGTGTCAACTTGAAAATTAACGAGCCGGAAGGGGGTATGCGCTCACAGCAGCCGTCCGAGGCGACGCGCTCGCTTGATGAGGCGATGGCCGACCTTTCGCTTTAGGTAACGACACACATATGGACCTCCTCAACCCCGCCTCGTGCGGGGTTGAGTTGTTTCTCTATGAACAGCTGTGTTGGAATCATTCGTTTAGACCGCGATAGCGGTCTAAACGAATGATTGGTGTTTCCTCACTTCCCTCCGCACTCATGGAGCATGGCTACGGACATAAGTGAAATACCACACACTGTGGAGGCGAGTTGAATTACGCTCCCAACGTTGGTACGCTACACGGTACGTATGAAAATGCTCAAATTCAGGCGAACACTCATTGCGCAGATGAGGCGAGGTGAAAAATTTGTGACATGGCGACTGTTTGATGACAAAAACCTTACGCTTGGCGACGTTGTTTCAATTGTTGAGTGGGAGTCCGAAAGACCTATGGGAACGGGGCGTATCGGTGCCGTTCGAGAGGTGCCGCTTAGTGATGCACTCAAGGAGAAGGGGCTCGGACATGAGCGATATGCGAGTGAGGAGGATGCACTTACGACCTTTCGTAACTACTATGGGGAGCGTGTGACGCTTACCACTCCGGTCAAAATCATACGTTTCGACATGTTCGACTTCGATCCGAGTGGCAATCCTAAGGTATGAAGAAAGGAGTGGACTACCCAGGTATTTCTATCGTTTTTCTGTGTCATGATGGTGATGGGAGTGTCCTCATGAGTAGGCGCGGATTGGCCTGTAGAGACGAACAGGGCAAGTGGGATATAGGAGAAGGTGGCCTCACATATCAAGCAGTGCTTGCACAGGAGGGTATACTTCGCAAAGCTACCACCCTTCCGCGTGAGACCTCGAACACAACAGACCCATGACTTCGACCATAACCTTCCACATCGTCACCCTCTTTCCCTCAGCCTTTGAGTCGTACCTCGCAACCTCCATCATGGGTCGGGCGATGGAGCGGAAACACCTCAAGGTGCATTACTACAACCCACGCGATTTCACTAATGATAAGTGGAAGCGTGTAGACCGCCGCCCGTACGGAGGAGGGCCGGGCATGGTGCTTGAGGCGGAGAGCGTACTCCGCGCGGTACACAAAGCACTTGGGCGCAAGAAGCGAAGCGATTGCGCGGTGCTCTTTTTCCATGCGGGAGGTAAGGCGTTTGATACCGCGTACGCAGAGAAGCTCTCTACTCGCTACAAACATATCGTGCTCATCTGTGGAAGGTATGAAGGCGTGGACGCGCGCGTGCGAACAATACTGCGAGCGGTGCCGCTCTCAATAGGTCCCTACACGCTGACCGGCGGGGAGCTCCCCGCCATGGTTGTCATTGACTCTGTCACGCGCCGCCTCCATGGGGTGTTGGGCGACGATGTCTCTATTGAGGAGCGACGCATTGCAGGCAAGGATGTCTACACCCGCCCCGCAATCCTTACATGGAAGGGGAAACGCTACAAAGTTCCCAAGGTCCTCATGAATGGTAATCACAAGAACATTGAGGACTGGAAGCGAGGGTAGGCGACAGCAATATGGCTTATAAAATTTGAAATCTATTTCAATAATCCGACACAAAGACTAATTCCTGGTGAATCAACCCATGTTTCTTCCTCATTCAACAAAATATCGAACCCGTAGCAACTAGGTTTTTTTGCATCAAATTTTTTGTAGTACTCTACAGCAGTAAACCCCGGAGATGATGTGCAAGTGTTTGTAAATAGAAATACTACCATCCCCACCACAACCAGTATTCCTATGAAAATCTTTTTACGTAGCATCATGACACAACATGATAGCATTACATTCGTGCCACCACTATCCTATAAACATAAGCCCCATACTTGGGGTTTATGTTGTTTTCCGTGGGGTGGATGTGAGTCGTGAACCACCTCTTCGCAGGTTATCCACACAATAGCACTATACACATCTTGACGGGTGTTGACTTTTGCCCAGTATTGACTATACTGGCACTTATCTATCTAGGAGCGCTTGAGTTACGGTTGTTCTGATGGAGTGGGGCAAAAAGAATATAGAGATAAGGTTAACAGCTGAATAGCAATTACCAAAGCCGCACACAGGTCCATGTGTATGGGTCACCGTGTTTGTGCACCGTTATGTGACTTGTGCGCGGGTAATCATTTTTTCTATGCAGGACACCATACGTCCGACGCGGACATTCTCACGTTATCGCGCGCCGCTAGTGGAACTTCCGAACCTTGTTGAGCCCCAACTCACGAGTTTCAAGTGGCTCATCGAGAAGGGTATTGATGAGGTGTTTAAGGAGTTTTCTCCCATTCGAGACTATAGTGAAAAGAAATTCGACCTATCCCTTGTACGCTACGAGTTTGGTGCACCGCTCTACGACGAGTTCTACGCGAAGGAGAACATGCGCAACTACGAAGCGTCCCTTAAGGTATTGGTTAAACTCAAGAATAAAACATTAGGGACCGAGAAGGAGCAGGAAATCTTTTTGGCCGATTTCCCAATGATGACTGACCACGGCACATTTATTATCAA
>JAYRER010000043.1:0-14713 GCA_041908795.1 Minisyncoccota bacterium
AATAAAGTGACGCGCAAGGAATTGAAGCACGTGCAAGACCTACTGAACGAACGACCACGCAAGGTTTTGGACTGGCGAACACCGAAAGAAGCGTTCGAGGAATTATTAGAAAAACGTGCAGTTAGAGTTTGAGTCCAAGATTTTTTTGCATGACTCACTCCGTGGTACACTCTCGCTATTGCCATAACGCATCATACCCATGATAAAAAACTTTCTGATGAAGAAGCTCGCGGAACGCCAGCTCAAAAACCTGCCCAAGGACCAGCAAGAGATGATTATGAAGCTCATTGAGCACAACCCCGACCTGTTTGCAAAAATGGCGAAGGAGGTCGAGCACAAGGTGAAGAAAGAGGGAAAAGACCAAATGCTCGCAATGATGGAGGTGGGGAAGAAGTACCAGAAGGAGCTCCGCGAAGCATTGGGGCAGTAGGTAGAGCAGGGTACTTCACTTCATCTTCATAGTACTAATCGCACAGTGGTGCAATGAACACCGTTCGGTCACATCTTCGTGTAGGGCTTGTGCAGGCTGGAGTGTCGTTAGTGGTGACACTTGCCGTTGTGCTGGGGTTGGTTGTCTTAGGGATATAGCTTGAGTTTAACGGCTGGTCTCACGCAACTTTCTTCATTCTCACAATGCGTTACGTAATTCTTTAAGGTACCATCGTTGGTGACGGTGGTGCGTATGTTGCGACGCGTAGTACAATGGTCGCATAGCAGCTTTTTTAAGTATCCATGCACGCACCCCACCCACTCGACGAATCAAGTGTGAACACCATCCGCATGCTCGCAGTGGATGCGGTCGAGCGTGCGAAGTCCGGGCACCCGGGTCTGCCTATGGAAGCCGCAACGCTTGGTTACGTGCTCTACCGCTACCACTTGCGCCACGCTCCCCAAAACCCGACATGGATTAACAGGGATCGTTTCGTGCTCTCTGCGGGACATGGCTCAATGTTGCTCTACGCACTCCTCCATCTCACGGGCTACGACCTCTCCCTTAATGACATACGGCAGTTTCGCCAATGGGGAAGCCGTACACCCGGCCACCCAGATTTCGGCCTCACCCCCGGCGTCGAAACCACAACAGGTCCGTTGGGGCAAGGTTTTGCAGTGGGTATTGGCATGGCGCTCGCGGAACGACTCTTGGGGCAACGGTACAACCGCGAGGGGCATACCATCATTGACTACCGCGTCTTTGGATTCGTCTCGGACGGCGACCTCATGGAGGGGGTGAGCACGGAAGCCGCCTCCTTTGCGGCGGGGTTGCCGCTCGGCAAACTCATCTACGTCTACCTCTCAAACGGAGTCTCCATCGAGGGAAAAACGAGCCTCACCTTCTGCGAGGACGTACAGAAGCGGTTTGAGGCGTACGGGTGGCACGTGAGCAGGTTGCACGATCCGTACAATGTTGCAGATGTGCACTTAGCGTACGAACGCGCAACAAGCGATTCTCGACCCTCGCTCATCATTGCCGATACACGCATCGGGTACGGGAGTCCCCACAAAGAGGGGACCGTCGCCGCGCACGGCTCGCCACTTGGTCCTGAGGAGGTGCGTGCCACCAAGGAGCGTCTTCATTGGTCGCTTGAGCCGAGCTTCCACGTGCCGTCGGAGGTACGTGCGCACATGGGGGAAACGAGCGCACGAGGCGCACTGTTCGTTGACGAATGGCGTGCGCGCTTTGAAGCGTACCGAAACGCGTACCCGGAACTTGCGCGAGAGCTTGAGGATGCGCAGAGCGGGATACTGCCGGAGACGTGGGAACACGAGCTTCCCATCTACGGAAAGGATGCCGGTGCGCGAGCGACACGCGAAGCATCCGGGGATACACTCCAAGTGATAGCGAAGCACGTACCGCTCTTCCTCGGTGGTTCCGCCGACCTCGGTCCTTCAAATGACACCGTGCTCGAGGGCTACGGTAGTGTGACCCCGCAGGGCATGGAAGAGAATGCGCGCAACCTCCACTTCGGGATACGGGAGCATGCAATGGGCGCCATTGCAAACGGCCTCGCACTCTCGCGCGCTATCGTGCTCTTTTGCGCGACATTCTTTGTATTTTCCGACTACATGCGTCCTGCGATACGCCTCGCCGCGCTCATGAAGCTCCACGTCATCTACGTCTTCACCCACGACTCCATCGCGCAGGGAGAAGACGGTGCCACCCACCAGCCGGTGGAGCACCTCGCGAGTTTCCGTGCGATGCCGAACATGATGGTTATACGTCCCGCCGATGCCAATGAAACCGTCGAGGCGTGGCGTGTCGCACTTCACCACCGCGATGGTCCTATTGCACTTGTACTCACGAGGCAAAACGTGCCGATTATTGACCGCACACGCTATGCGCCCGCACACGGGGTGGAGCGGGGCGCGTACGTGCTCAACCCGAATGTGGTCGTGCCCGACTACCTCATCGTCGCGACCGGCTCGGAAGTCGCGCTGGCACTTGAGGTGGCGGAAACACTCCTTGCCGAAGGGGTGCGGGTGCGTGTGGTGAGCATGCCATCATGGGAGCTCTTTGAAGCGCAGGACGACACATACAAGCAATCGGTCTTCCCGTCCTCGGCCGCAAAGCGCATGGTGATAGAAGCCGCGTCGCGCCTCGGCTGGGAACGCTATGTTGGCACCGAGGGTGAGTTCGTCACGGTGGAAACCTTCGGGGCCTCCGCACCAGGTGAGGTCCTCTTGCGCGAGTACGGTTTTTCGAACGACGCAGTGCTTGCGAGGGTGCGGGCGCATAGTCGCAGGTAGAACAACTTCGTCAATAAGAATCACTTTGGTAGGAGCACAACTGCAGGTATTGTTGCATGTAACCCCTTCCGTACTGAAAGTAGCTCATGTGAAGTGTATATACTGGGCTTTCAAGTATCTACCTATAATGCTAGGGTATCGTCCAGAGGCGCCGACCATCGGGGCTTCATTTGTTCTATTCACAAAAGGAGGTAACCAGTGACCAATCTTGCCCTGCCGGGCAACCCCCGGTATCAGCCTAAGGACCTCGTTGTCTTCTTCGGGTACGACAACTTGGCTCGAACGCTCGTCGAAGTTGAACTTGCGGCGCTTCGAACACTCGGCGACGCACAGATCATCAGTCAGTCGGATATCGGCCTTTTAACTCCGGAGGTTGAGACAAAACTTCTTGCCATTACCACGTCGGAAGTGGACAAGGTGGAGCGTGAAATTACCAAGCACGACATTCGTGCGCTCGTTCGGCTCATGCAGGAAGCGATGCCTCAAGTGCTCCGGCGATGGGTACATGTACCGTTGACGAGCTACGACGTTCTCGATACCGCTCGAAGTGTACTGTTCGCGAGAGCACACGATGCCGTGCTGCGTCCTAAGGTACGCGCGGTACTGCAAGCTTTCTGCGATCAGGCGAGACGGTATGCTGAAGTGGTACAGATAGGGAGAACGCACGGTCAACACGCACTCCCCATTACGGTGGGATTTTGGTTCGCCACTATTCTCAATCGCGCATTTTACAATTGGAAGCAGATGGACGAGTGCGCGAAAGGTCTTGTTGGCAAAATATCCGGAGCGGTCGGCGCGTACAACGCACAAACAGGGCTCGTCATCACTAATAGATCGGGGGTCGTGTTCGAGGATCGTGTTTTGGAACGACTGGGCCTCAAGCCCGCACCGATTTCAACACAAATTCTCCCTCCGGAGCCACTCGCGTACTACCTCTACGCTTGTTTGATGCTCTCTGCGTCGCTCGGACAATTCGGACGCGACGGGAGGCATTTGATGCGTTCAGAGATTGCCGAGCTTACAGAGCCGTTCGCTACAGGTCAGGTCGGCTCATCTACCATGGCGCACAAGCGCAACCCCATCAGCTTCGAGAACCTCGAAGGAATGTGGTTCAAGAACAAGAACGAGTTTGGGAAAGTGCTCGATAGCATGATCAGCGAGCATCAACGTGACCTCGTGGGGAGTTCGCTCGCGCGTGACTTTCCAACACTCATCGTTAACTTGACCTACCAGCTCGACACACTGCTTCGTCAAGGTAAAGATGGCACACCATTTCTTGCTAGAATCATGATTGACACGGAGGCGTGCAGACGGAACCTTGCAAAACAAGGCGACATCATTCTAGCGGAGCCGTTCTACTTGGCTCTTCAAATGTACGGCTACGAAGGCGACGCGCACGAAGTCATCAACCACCTAGCGATGCCGCTTGTAGGTCGAGACATCTCGAACCTACTGGCCGCAGTGGAGAAGATAGCGGACAACGATTGCGAACTTGCAGACGCGTGGCGGCGCATTCCCACCGACGTTCGGGCTCTTTTTAACGACCCGGCAAACTACAAAGGTTGTGCGACTGCGAAGGTCCGGCAGATCTGCGGAACAGTCGAGGAATACCTCGCCCGAGGCTGAGGGATTGCTTTCTACGTATTGTGGCGTAATGCCGTCTCAGAGAAATCCGAGGCGGCATATTTTTAGAGACAAAATCCGCACAATGCGCTATATTGCTACGTACTTTCTATGACTGGCTCAAAATTGCAGATAGGCATCGTGGGGCTCCCGAACGTTGGCAAATCGACGCTCTTCAACGCACTCACAGAAAAGGCGGTAGCGGCGGAGAACTTCCCGTTCTGCACCATTGACCCCTCGGTGGGCGTCGTCGCGGTGCCGGATAATCGACTGTGGCGCTTGAGCGAATTGAGTCACAGCGAAAAGACGATACCGGCGGTGGTTGAGTTTTTGGACATCGCGGGCTTGGTCAAGGGTGCGTCCGAGGGAGAGGGCCTGGGCAACAAATTTCTCGCGAACATTCGCGAGACCGACGCAATCGCGGAAGTGGTGCGCCTCTTCGACGATACGAACGTCACCCACGTGCACGGCGCAGTGGACCCCCTGCGCGATATCGAGGTTATCAACCTTGAGTTGGTACTCTCTGACCTCGAAACCGTCACCAAGCGTTTGTCCGGCATAGAGCGGGACGCGAAGCGCGGCGACAAAGAGGCGATCGCGCTCCATGAAGCGCTCGAACGGGCACGCGTCATACTGGAGCAGGGGAAACTCGTGCTACCCGCACTCGCAGACCATGGGGTAGGTGAAGAGATGTGCAAGCTCCTGCGACATCAAAATCTCCTGACCATGAAGCCGATACTCTACGTGCTCAACAAAAAAGCGGGGGGATACAACTTCGACGAACAGAGTGATGAACGGTGGCACGCGCTCAAGGCATTTTTTGACGAAACTCACTCGTCGTACGTGTGTGTGGATGCGAGTGTGGAGGGAGAATTGCGCGAGCTAAGCGAGAGTGACCGGCAGACCTTCCGCCGTGAGTACGGCGTGCTTGATGATGGCGTGAACGACCTTATCCGCGCGGGCTACGACATGCTCGGCCTCATCACCTATTTCACCACGGGCGAAAAGGAGACGCGCGCGTGGACCATTCATAAGGGCTGGACTGCGCCTGAAGCAGGCACCGCCATTCACACCGACTTTCGCGACAAGTTCATTCGCGCCGAGATTATTCCCTGGGATAAGCTCCTGGAAGCGGGCTCGTATGCAGTCGCACGCGAAAAAGGGTGGCTGCGAACCGAGGGGAAAGAGTATGTAGTAAAGGACGGTGACGTGATTGAGTTTCGGATTTAAAAGAGTAGCACCGGCCGCAGGATCGCGACCGGTGTGCAGAGAACACGTTGTGGACACAAGCAGTTTGTGCGACACGGCCTCATTTTTGCTTTAATGTAGAGAGCATTTCATGCGCTTTTGAAAGCTGTAGAATTGCAACAGCAACAACGTACGGGTTAATTGCTTTCAGCCTTAGATAGCTACTCCCCACATCACCAATTTTTCGGTGCATAAGAATATTGGAAAGTGTCTCTAACCTCAGCTTCGAGGTACTTGATGCGTATGATGCTAAGACGAGCGCAACAAGCGTCTCGAGGTCCGTAGCTTCAATACGCGAACCTGTCACCTTCGAAAGTGCCGCGAAACCGGCCTGGACCATATCCACCACCGGCCACTTTTTTCGAATGAATGGAGATTTCTGTGCACCCTTCACAAGCACGTTCAGCAGGTTACGCTCGTCTTCACTGGTCATCAAAGCTCCTGAGTCTGTAACTCTATTCCGCAATGTAGCCTATAGGATAGACGCCACATTAGCAACAGTGAACGCTCGTACGAACAAATTAGATAGCGTGGGACATACTCAAGGCTTGTAGTCGAACAAGTGTATCTTCTGGATTCGAAATCTCCCTTGTGTCGATGACCCCTATGACACTCTCGTCGTTACCGCCGGGCATGAGCATGTCGCCAAAGTAGAGGCAGTCGTCCTTGTGCCAGTCTTTCTGCTCGATGTAGCGCGCGATATTGTAGCCCTTGTTGCGACCCTTTCGAAAGTAATCGAGGCAGGTGGTACCGGCTATGCGCACCTCGATGGTGTCGGAGACGAGCGGGTGCTCGGCAAGGAGTCGCGTGCGCAATGTACGGTCCGCGTCTGCCTTTTCCTTGTCGGGCACGGGCGCGTGGTGGCCGTAGATGGAAAAGCTCACCTGTGCGCCTCGGTCCTCAATGAGGTCGGCCTCATCGGGCACGAACCATGTGCGGGGAATGGAGTCTATGTGTGCGAAGATTACCGCCTTCTCCTCATCAGTGAGTGTATCGCGCCAGAGTGTTACACTATGCTCCACCACCGTATTGCCGTTCTCTCCCATCACGGTGCAGTCGAATCCGTCGAGCTGAAACGCTATCTGCTCTACGCTCGCGCCAGAGATGACCCCGATTGTCTGGGGGAGTTCCTCGAGCGTGCGCCGCATTTCAAGTGTAATCTTTGAACGACTTCGCGTGAGTGTGTTGTCGAGGTCAAAGAACAAGTGGGAGTATGTACGACATTCCATGCTCGTGGTATAATAGAACGGTTATAGGTAACATCTCACAGTATGCCACCAACACGCTTTTCTCCCAAGGATTTCTTCCTTTGGCTCGGCGCCATGGTATCGCTCTACGTCTCCGCCGGTGCACTCCTCGTCCTCCTTTTTAACTTCATCAATATACTTTTGCCGGACGCACTCGAGGCTAGGTACTACGACCCGTACTCTGGCCCCATTCGCTTCGCGATGGCGACGTTGGCCGTTGTGTTTCCCATTTTTTTCTACCTCACCCGCATGGTCCACGAAGAGATTCGACGCACCCCCGAGAAGAGCGAATATAGCGTGCGTAAGTGGCTCATCTATCTCACGCTCTTTGTGGCGGGTATTGCGATAGCGGGGGATCTCATTGCGCTTGTACATGTATTCCTCAACGGAGAAATCACTACTCGTTTCCTCGCAAAGGTGGCGGTAGTGCTCATCGTGGCTAGTGGAGGATTTTGGTACTACCTTAATGAAATACGGGGCAGGTGGGAGAACCAAAAAGCCCTCTCCACACGCATAGGCATTGGTGTGGCTTTGACTATCATCGGAACTCTTGTGGCAGGATTTGTGCTTGCGGGTTCTCCCATGGTTGCGCGCGACATGCGCTTCGATGAACAGAAAGTGAGTGACCTCAGTATGCTCCAATCGCAGATCACCGACTACTACCGTGCGAAGGGGGAAGTGCCGACCGTGCTACGCGAGGTCGAATCGAATCTCTACAACACCGTACCGAGCGACCCAGAAACTGGTGATGACTACGGCTACGAGCGCACCGGCACAACTACTTTCTCGCTCTGCGCCACTTTCAATCGCGCAAGCGACAGTACTACGCGCCCCACGTCTCCCTACATGGGAGGGGGAGTGAATGAACGCTGGGATCATCCCCAAGGCACACACTGCTTCGAGCGAGAGATAGATCCTGCATTTTTCCCTCCCCTTGATAAAGACTTACTACAACCACTATCTGCTCGTTAAGCCTCTATGCGGGAGTTTGACCACAGAAAAATAGAAACCAAGTGGCAAGAGGTGTGGGATGCCAAACAACACAATGTTCCTGACAAAACGAGCGAGGGTAAGAAATCATACCTCCTTGTTGAGTTTCCGTATCCCTCCGGTGCGGGGCTCCACACGGGTCACGTGCGGAGCTACACCGCGATGGATGTGGTGGCGCGTAAGCGGCGTGGGGAGGGGCAGGAGGTGCTCTACCCAATAGGCTGGGATGCGTTCGGGCTCCCCACTGAAAACTATGCGCTCAAGACGGGGAAAGACCCGCGCGATGTCACTAAAGAGAACACCGATACCTTTCGTCGCCAGCTGAAGTCACTCGGCATCTCGTTTGACTGGGATCGCGAAATCAACACCACCGACCCCGAGTACTACAAATGGACACAGTGGATTTTCTTACAACTGTTCAAAAAAGGGCTCGCATACAAAGCGAAGACCACTATCAACTGGTGCCCGAAGTGTAAAATCGGTCTCGCGAACGAAGAGGTGGTAGACGGCAGCTGTGAGCGGTGCGGGCACAGCCCCGTCGAGAAGCGTGAGAAGGAGCAATGGATGCTCGCGATCACGAAGTACGCACAGCGTCTCTACGACGACCTTGACACGGTGGACTATATCGAACGGGCGAAGGTTCAGCAGAGAAACTGGATTGGACCGAGTGTGGGAGCGATTTTGAAGTTCAAAATTCAACAATCAAAAATCAAATATGACGAAGCGGCACCGGAGCAACAGATAGAGGTGTTCACGACGCGCGCGGATACACTCTACGGAGTAACCTACCTCGTGCTCGCGCCTGAACACCCCCTCATCCAAGAGCTCAAACGAGGTTCGGAGAATGAAGAAATAGTCGATGCCTACGTGGCAGACGCGCGTAAAAAGAGCGAGATCGAGCGGGGTGCGGAGGGTAGAGATAAGACAGGTGTGGAGCTTCTCGGGGTGCATGCCATCAATCCCGCAAACCAAGAAGAGATACCTGTATGGGTCGCCGACTACGTGTTCGGAGGCTACGGTACGGGTGCCATCATGGCGGTCCCCGCACACGATGAGCGTGACTTTGCGTTTGCACAGAAGTACGGCCTTCCTATCAGAAGGGTGGTAGGAAGAACGAAAGAACATATCAAATCTGCGGGGGCAATCATCCGTACTACGCGAGGAACATACCTATTTCAGAGACGTGATGACAAAGCGCCTACAAGGAAACACCAACTTTCTATATTTGGAGGACTTGCTGAAGCAGGAGAAACTGCGCTCGAATGTTTGAAGCGCGAACTTCAGGAAGAACTGTGTCTGGACATTGCAGGTTTACCGGTTCGACTTGTTGGTGAGGTACCGAGCCGCAGTGACCCAAGTCGCTTCCTCTCAGTTTTTGAAGTAGACGGCGTTGATCCTTCATCCGTTCGGTTAGGAGATGAGGGAGAGGCTATTGTTGAATTAAATACGCTGGAGGCATTTTTGGCGGACCACGAAGATGTCTCTTTTCTTACACGTGTGTATGCGTATACCTACGGTGAGCAATTCACTCCGTATACTGGCGATGGGGAACTGTATTCAAGTGGTACCTTTAGCCAAACACGGAGCGCTGAAGCAAGGACTAAGATTATTGAACAGGTTGGCGGTACCGAGACGACCACCTACAAGCTCCGCGACTGGGTGTTCTCGCGCCAGCGGTACTGGGGCGAACCGATCCCGCTCGTGTATTGCCAGGAATGCAAAAAGCGATCGGGAAATCAAACATCAACAATCAAAAATCAAAACGCCGGCTGGGTACCGGTACCGGAGGAGCAACTGCCGGTGGTGTTGCCGAAGGTGGAAAAGTACGAACCGACCAGTAGCGGCGAGTCGCCGCTCGCGAACATTACGGAGTGGGTCGAGACCGTTTGTCCCGTCTGTGGTGGTCCTGCACGACGCGAGACCGATGTCATGCCCAACTGGGCGGGCTCTTCGTGGTACTACCTGCGCTATGTTGACCCGCACAACGATACCACCCTCGCCGACCCGGAGAAGCTTAGCCGGTGGACGCCCGTCGATTGGTACAACGGTGGTATGGAGCACACCGTGCTCCACCTCCTCTACTCGCGCTTTTGGCACAAGTTTCTCTACGACATCGGTGTGGTGCCCACGTCCGAGCCCTACGCGAAGCGCACGAGTCACGGGCTCATTCTCGCAGAGGGAGGGGAGAAAATGAGTAAGTCAAAGGGAAATGTAGTAAACCCCGACGATATTGTGGAACGATTCGGAGCGGACACCTTGCGGGTGTACGAAATGTTTATGGGTCCCTTTGACCAACCGATTGCGTGGTCGGAAGATGGACTCGTAGGTGCCCGCCGCTTCCTTGAGCGCGTGCACAAACTCGCCGCACGTGTCGTGCGAGCGCACACAGCAAATGTGCAAGACGCGCTTACAGTGCTCCTCAACGCATCCATAAAAAAGGTGGGTGATGATATTGAACAGTTGAAGATGAATACCGCGGTGAGCCAACTCATGATACTCCTCAACGCATTCGAACAGGAAGACGTCGTATCAGAAGAAATCTACGCGACACTCCTACGACTCCTTGCGCCGTTTGCGCCCCACCTCACCGAGGAGCTTTGGGAACAACTGGGCCATAAGGGCTCGGTGCATACCGCACCATGGCCGAAGGCCAATGAGGAGGTGCTCACAAAAGCGGAGGTGACCGTGATGGTGCAAGTGAACGGTAAGACGCGAGGCTCATTCTCCGCACCGCGACACACACCGCGCGACACACTCGAGAAGCGTGCATGGGAGGTACCCGCCGCAGTACGGCACTTGATGGACTGTGTGGTGGAAAAGGTGGTGGTGGTACCCGATAGACTGGTCAATTTTGTCACTGTTGAAAAAACTTGACCACATTATATTCATGTGCTACTTTGTCACGAACCCCTGATGGAGAGTACTCGCATTTTATTCACCGGCGCGTTTCAACAGCATTTGATATGGCACAAAAAATAACATTTAAACCTAAACAAGTCGTGAAGCGGCTGTTGGGTGTGTTGCCCGAGCGGGCTCGTGATGTGATCGTGCGCAGGTACGGCCTCAATGAAAGTGCTCCCGCTACCCTCGAGACAATAGGGCAGGAGTACGGCATTACGCGGGAGCGTGTGCGCCAAATCGAGAACTACGCGCTCGCATCCATTCGCAAGGCGGAGGCGTATACGGGCGAGCAGGCCACTTTTGATGAACTTAAGGAGTGCATCCGTTCAATGGGCGGTATTGTGACGGAAGAAGAGTTGTTGGACACCCTCGCGAAGGATGATACGACCAAAAACCATATCCACTTCCTCCTTGTTTTGGGTGAGGCATTTGTTCGTGAAAAAGAAACAGACGAGTTCCACCACCGATGGCATACGGACCCTGATCTTGCCGAGCAGGTTCATGAGTCACTCCGACGCCTCTATGACTCACTTTCCGATGATGAGTTAATCGCGGAATCGGATCTTATCGACCATTTCCTTGCAGAGGTACGCGATCTCAACCAAGAATTGAAGAATGACGAGGTGCTTAAGCGTTGGATCTCACTGAGTAAACAAATAGGCAAGAATCCCCTCGGTGAGTGGGGAAAGGCACATAGTCCGAACGTCCGCGCAAAGGGTATGCGCGATTTCGCCTACCTTGTCATCAAGCGTCACGGTTCCCCCATGCATTTTCGTGAGGTCGCACAGACGATTACTGAACTTTTTAAACGTAAGGCACACGAAGCCACGTGTCATAATGAACTCATAAAGGACGAAAGGTTCGTGCTTGTGGGGCGCGGCATTTATGCACTCAAGGAGTGGGGCTATGCGGCCGGACCCGTGAAGGAGGTTATAGTGGGTATACTTTCACGTCGTGGTCCACTTACGCGTGACGAAATCATCGAGGCCGTACGCAAAGAGCGCTACGTGAAGGACAATACCATTTTGATTAATTTGCAGGACGCAAAGCGTTTTTTACGCGACAACGACGGTCGATACGCACTTCGTGCTGAAGTATAGCTCACCACTGTGAGTCCGGGTGTATTTTGGGGTGCGATGTTGATGGTATACTTTGTTGTATGGATCCGTTACTGGCGCTTTCAGCGGCGTCGCAACTATCTTTGCAAGTAGTTGATTCGATTTGGCTCATTTTGCGGTACAGCCCCTATTGGGCTCCTCCGGTACTCTTAGTGGTTTTCTGGAATGTGTGGATGAGGTATGTGCGCGCACAGTTTATCGCGAATCAGCCGATGTGCTTACTTGAGTTGCGTATGCCCCAAGAAATCTACAAATCGCCAGCGGCGATGCAGGCGGTTCTCGATGGTATGTATATCTCAGGGGGCGAAACAACTTATTTCGATCGTATGTGGTTAGGAAAAGTGCGCACATGGTACTCTCTAGAGATTGCCTCCATGGAGGGCCAGGTTCACTTTTACGTATGGACACGTGCGTCGTACAAGAGGCAAGTTGAACGGCATTTCTATGCACACTACCCTGAAGTCGAAGTGGTAGAGGTGCCCGATTACGCGAACACGCTAAACATATCACTCGCGACTCACGGTATTTTCGGGAACGATTTTGTTCTCACACAACCTGACCCGTACCCCATTCGTACATACGTTGATTATCGTCTTGATGTGTCGGCCACGAAAGAGGAGCAAAAAATCGATCCCCTTGCTGGTGTTGTTGAGTTGCTCGGCTCCATGAGAAAAGGTGAGTACATGTGGATACAGATTCTCGCGCGTCCACATAAGGCGGAACCGGATTTCACGTTCGGTACCTTGCGACAGAGCTCAGTGGTTTCGAAAGCGGCAAAAGAAATACAAAAAATTCGCTCAAACCCGGAAGAAACCGTTGTTCTCTCAGATGGAAAAGTGGGTAAAATGCTCTCGAAACAACAACTACAGTCCATTGAGGCTATCAGTCGTAACACTTATGAATCACATCCTTGGGATGCTGGTATTCGTGCTTTGTACATAGCTCAAAAAGATTCATTTGACGTCCCCAATATTCCCTCAATGATTAACGCGTTCAGGCAATTTCAAAGTCCTCGATCAAATGGCTTTAAGCCAGTGCGATGGCTCGCGAAATACGACTACCCGTGGCAGGATTATCGTGGGGTGCGACAAGCGGCGGACATGATGCGTGTACTCCATGCATACCGTTTAAGGAGTTGGTTTCATGGACCGTACAAGTTCCCCGCTTTCATATTGTCGAGCGAGGAGCTCGCAACCTTGTTCCATCCACCGGGAAGTGTTGTAAAAACACCGACCTTAGGTCGTATCACATCGACCCGTTCCCAAGCACCTTCTAACTTGCCAATATAGCGTGCCATGAATCGTACCATTAAAAGTATCGTACATATGACGAGGGGGAGATATATGTCTACTTCCCTCAAGCTTGTCCACACAGTACCCCTCATACTCTTTCTGCTAATCACTTCCACACTGTGGGGTTATGCTGCATGGTATCGTGCTCCGAGTACATTTCCCGTACAAGGACTTATCACTGTTCCCGAGGGTGCCTCCGTGCGGCACATTGCGGAACTGTTTGCATCATACAAGGTGGTTCGAAGTGCGGTGGCGCTTGAGCTCGTACTTCGTTTAGAGGGGAGTGAGGTGGCGGTTAAAGCGGGCGACTACTACTTCAGCAGGCCGGTCACACTCATGGAGGTGGCAAAGCGACTTGTTGTGGGAGACTTTGGTCTGCAACCCATTAAGGTGACAATACCTGAAGGGGCTACAACATACGAAATAGCTGAAGAGTTCACGGACTCGTTCATTCGATTTGATGCATCTACATTCCTCCTTTTAGCAAGGGAGAAGGAGGGTTACCTCTTTCCCGATACCTACTTCTTTCTGCCCAACGCTACTGCACAGCAGGTACTCGACGCACTGGAGAGAAACTTCTACGAGAAACTCGCTACTCTCGGAAGCGAGGTTGCCTCATCGGGAAAGCCGATTGCAGATATTGTGACTATGGCATCACTTCTTGAAAAGGAAGCGCGCGACCATACTGAGCGCAGGAAGATTGCAGGGGTGCTGTGGCAACGCATCGACATTGGCATGCCGCTTCAAGTGGACGCCGTTTTTGGGTACATCAACGCCACCTCTACCTTCAGTCCAAACTACAGTGACCTAAAGGTTGACTCTCCCTACAACACCTACACCCACATAGGGCTCCCGCCGGGTCCCATCGCAAACCCAGGTCTCTCTTCGCTTCAAGCGGCGATCACACCCGTACGCACGGATGCGCTTTTCTATCTCCACGGAAAGGATGGAAATCTCCATATCGCACGGACGTTCGATGAGCATATTGTGAATAAGCGAAGATACCTACGGTAAGCCTATTGTAGGGTATGCAAGAGCGGGCGCACAGTATGTATGTTGCGCCCGCTAAAAAAAGTGGTACGTAATTTAGTGGATTGTGGTGCACTTTTGTTGGAAGAGTTTCGTGCACTCCTGTATGCAACGTTCCACAATGATCTGTGGAATCAGCGGTAAACGATTCCACTGATCACTTTCTTTATCAATGAGAAGAGCAGGAACGCGAATCTCGCAAACCATGCCCGTGTTGTGGTCGGTTTCGTATGGCCCAGACAATTGAAAGAATTGTAGAGCCCCATTCTCTCTCAGTAACTCCTCCACACACACAATTACTGCGTGTGCCAGAAGTGTTTCATCGGGTGGTGCTCCGATTTCCAAGAGGAACGTTTTTTGCCCCTTCATGCCACTTTCCTTTATGCTACCACTGTCCTAGATTATAATACACCAAATATGCACTATTGTCAATATTCAGAAAGGCTGCTCTCAACTTTGAACTGCACGGTAGTATAGGTACATATGTACACACACATCGATATACGCGAGCGAGAGCGCA
>JAYRER010000044.1:0-5346 GCA_041908795.1 Minisyncoccota bacterium
CCTCAACAAGACCACGTGGTACCAGGTACGTACACCGAAAGGCACGGTAGGCTGGACCGCGGCATCAAACGTCACCACCACCGGCACATCCTCTGCCACTCCTCCCTCCACAGGCACACCCTCCGCGACCGCCTCCATTACCACGTGGCTCACCCTCGGCGTGACTCACCCTCAGGTACGTACCCTTCAACAGATCCTCAACAAGAAAGGCTACCCCGTCGCACTCTCGGGAGACGGCTCAACGAGTAAAGAGACCACGTACTTCGGTAGAGCAACCGAAACCGCACTCAAACGCTTCCAGTGTGCCACCCTCAAGGTATGCTCAGGCACTCCCGCAACCACCGGCTACGGTGCGACGGGACCGAGGACGAGGGGGGTGTTGTAGCGGAGGGGATAAAATTAAGATATCTGTAAGCGCTTCGCCCATTTGAGGTACATGGCAGGGAGAAGAACGAGCGTGAGGACGCCGGTGAACGAGAGGCCGAATATCATCGCAACGGCAATGGGGCGCCAGAGGTCGGCTGCAAATAGGAGCGGGATAAGGCCTACGACCGAAGTGAGTTTGGTGAGAAGTATCGGTCGGAGCCGTATCGCCCCTCCCTCTATTACCACCTCGCGAAGCGGCATGTTGGGATGTTCCCGCCGGAGACGTTCGAACACGTCAACAAGAATAATAGCGTGGTTTACCAGTACACCTGAAAGCGCGATGAACCCAAGCATAGTCGGGAACGACACTGGCTGGAAGGTAACTAAAAGCCCAAAGAGAATGCCAATGAGAGAAAGGGGTACTACAGAGAGCACGATGAGTGCATTTTTAAATTGATTGAACTCAACCACAAGCACTACGAGAATGAGCAGTACACCAAGAATAAGTGCAACAAACATGTCTTGAAACGACCGCTGGACATCTTCGTTCTCACCCCCGAGCGAAATGGACACTCCATCGGGAAGGAGTGGACGTTCACTCATGTGCGTAGCGAAGGCGGCACTGATATCACTCGCAAACGCACCTGAGTCAACCTCACTTGAGACGGTAATGATGCGTTTCCCCTCCTCATGTCGAATGGCGTCATTTGCACTTGCGAGCCGTACATCTACAACCGAGCCGAGGAGTACCGTGCCGCTCTGCGTTTGAAGCGGTATGGTACGCAGTGCATCTATGTCTGTGATGGTTGTCTCACGAGGTGCATTGAAGTTGGGGTTGAGGTCAAGTTTCACCATCACCTTAATTTCCTCTCCTCCAATGCGAATGGTAGTGGCTTCAGTGCCAAAAATGGCAGTGCGAAGTGTCTGTGCAACTGAAAGCGGAGAGAGTCCAAGTTCTGCGGCTTCACGACGTTTTATGCTTACCGAAAATTCAGATGCATCTTCTTCAGCACTTGTCGTCACATCGCGAGTGCCTGGAATGCCGCGAAGCACATCACGCACTATAAGCGCGGAAGCTTTAAGTGCATCAAGGTTATCACCCGAGAGCGTCACTAGTATCGGTGCACCGGTCGGTGGCCCCTGGTCGGGTGCGTTTACTCGAATGGTGGCGCCTCGGTAGTCTGCAGTTTCCTTCTTAATATAGGCGAGCATCTGGTCCGAGGTGAGTGTGCGATTCTTGCGAAGGTTGATGTTGATGCTTGCAAAACGTGCACCCGCGGATGCGTTCTGATTGAAACTTGAACCACTTCCTACGGTGGTAGTAAATGATTCAATATCAGCAATAGCATAGAGCACCTCCTCCACTGCACGCACATGTCGGTCCGTATCAGTAAGTGGCGTCCCTTGGGGTGCCTCAATCTCAACGTAGAGCCAGTCGACATCCCCTCCGGGGAAGAATGTCGTTTTTACCAACCCTGTTACGGGAAGCGTGAGTGCGGCCACAAAGAGAACAATGAGTGCCCATACGAATCGACGTTTTGTGCGCCTTGTATCGAGCAGTCGACCGAGTCGCACACGGTACCAATCTTTGAGCGTTGTTGCGTACGCTTCTTGGCGAAGCTCAAACGTTGTTTCACTGCGCTCTTTGAGCGTAAGTGATGCCAAGAGTGGTGTTTGACCCAGTGCAACGAAAATTGAAGCGAGTAGAACAAAAATAACCGTGTAGGGAATGCCTTGTATGAATTCTCCAGTAATGCCGGAGATAAGAAATAGTGGCACGAAGACCGCAACGGTCGTGAGAGTGCCTGCGGTAAGCGGGCGAGCATACTCGAGCACTGCCTGTTTTGCCGCTCCAAAGCGATCCAAACCCTTGTTGAGGTTCACGTGTATCGCCTCGGTCACCACGATGGCAGAATCAACGAGGATTCCAATAGTGAGTATGAGTGCAAAGAGGGTAATGAAGTTGATGGTATTACCGGTTTCGCTGAGTGCGGTAAATGCCACAAACATGGTAAGTGGAATGGAGAGTCCCGCAATGACTGCTTCGCGCCAACCTAATGTCGCAAACAGTACCAACATTACGAGCGCGACCGCAAACGCACCATCGCGGGTGAGCTGTCCAAGATCTTTTCTGATCTGTTCGCCGGCGTCAAACGACACATACGCACGCGCACCTTCACTGAGCGTGCCTACTCGTGTGAGGCGTTCGTTTACCGCGTCGGTAATATCGGTAATATCCGCTCCGCGTTGTTTAAACACCGTGAGCACTGCCGCCTGTTGGCTTGGCGAGCCCTCTTCAGAAACACGCGAGAGCGATGTTGCGTCCTCAACACCGGGAGCAACAAACGCCACATCGGAAAGTGAGAGAGTAACACCTTTGCGTGTGGTAATGGGTAGTGAAGCAACCTCAGACGGGTCTTCAAGTCGTCCCTGAAGTCCCACAGTGTACTCAACACGAGATTGCTCGATGGTGCCAACGGGCACCGCGGCATTACTTTGCGCTATTGTTGTCACCACCTCACCAAGCGAGAGCTCGTATTGTTCTAGTGCACGCTTACGAACAACAACTGCCACCTCTGGTCCGCGCACGCCGGTCACCGTAACACGTGCAACACCCGGCACTGCCTCTAACTCATTCTTTACTGCATCAGAAAATTTTTTAAACTCTGTAACCGGCAGGTCACTCGAGAGTGCCGCTATTAACACTGGTTGGTCTGCAAAGTTGAAGTCAGTCACCGAGGGCTCGGTTGCGTCATCAGGTACGTTGCCACGTACCTTGGCAACCTCATCGCGCACCTTCTGCACCGAGCGGTCAATGTTTGCCTCCGCGTTGAATTCGACTGATACTACCGATACTCCCTCACGTGATGTGGAAGTAATCTTCTTGATATCTTCTATACTGTCAACCGCATCTTCAATTTCGTTAGTGATGAGTGTCTCAATATCCTCAGGCGACGCCCCGGGAAGAACCGTGGTGACAAGCGCAACAGGGACTTGTATTTCAGGAGACGACTCTAGGCGCATGGTAAGTATCGAGAAAATTCCGTATCCCACAAGTGCGCCCATGAGGAGGTACGAGAGCGCTCGTTTTTCAAGCAATCCTATCCAAAGCGTGTTCATGGTGTGTCGTTAGTTGGTGGCAACGGTGACCTTCTCGCCCTCATTGAGTCCGCGCGCATCGGTGACAATAGTGAGATCAGAGGTGAGTCCCTCAGTGATACGCATGCGATCTCCTACAATAGCTCCCTCACTCACGGAATGCGCCCTAAGCGTGCCCTCGTCAGTCACAGAGAAGACCACAAGCCCGGTAGGGAGCACCTTGATGGCGGTAATCGGGATGTAGAGTCCAGTGGTGGTTTCCGGCGCGGGGGTTGCTCTAAGGGTGGTAGTGGGTTGCACTGACACACGTACAAACGCTCCGTTCTCCAAGCCCATCACTTTCGGAAGACCGATGATAACTTTTGAGCGCTTTGTGGCAGGGTCCACACCAGGTTCGACGGAAACTACCACACCTTCATGGACTCCTTCAACCAACACCTTCGTGTTCGGTAGCACGCGATCCTTAAGGTCTGCAGATATGTACGTTTCAATTTGGAGACCACCTACGCCCACGACCGTCGCTACATCTGTAAGCGCAGTCACAAAATCACCACGCGAGAGTCCCAGTGTTGTTACTATGCCGTTTATTGGTGTGCGCACGAGAGAATTTTCAAACGCTGCACGAGCGGAGAGGAGAGTACCTTTTGCCTGTGTGACCACTGCCTCAGCTTGACGGAGATCTTCCGGACGTTCTCCGGTTTGTATCTTTTGTTCAGTACCGCTTTGAGCAACAAAATTACTTTCCGCAGCCGCAAGCCCTGCGTGCGCGCCCGTCACCGAAGAGAGTGCGTTGTCGACAGCTTGGCGAGCAGCTGCGAGTGTTGCGTTGTCTGCACTTATGATTGCGGTGGTGATATCACCTCGCGCTTCACGTTTTGCCACAAAGTAGTTTACAGATTCAAGAAATGCTTTGGTACGAGCAAGCCGTGCCTCAGCGTTTACAAGGTATGTGGGGAGGGTGGCGTCTGTTATTGGCTCATTGTTTTCTTTTTTCCAGGCCTCAAGCATTAATCCGAGTGCCACGCGTCCATCTTCTATCGGTTGACGTTCATCGTAAGTGGCAGAATAAATTGTGAAGGTCGGGCTGACTGTTTGTGGGTTTGAAAAGTAGGGATCAGTGGCTACAAAGATTGCATCTTGTGCGGTCGCAAGCGCGCTTGCGTAGTTCGTGCGAGCGGTAGTTCGTGCTTGAGCGAGTGAAGCATCAGCGCTTTGTGTAGAGGCAGATGCGCTCAAACGATCCTCAGTACGCGCACCTGCCCGTACACGCGCGAGACCCGCTTCTGCTGCCGCGAGTACCCCCTCTGCTTGGAGGAGTGCCGCCCGTTCCTGTGCGTTCTCTATTTCAACCAACACACCACCCACACTCACCGCTTGTCCGGCAACCACATTCACGCGAACCACCTCACCATTTTTTTGTGCCTTCAGCGTAGCTTGTGTCACAGAGCGAACCTCGCCAACAAGCTCGATGGGACCAGAGGCATCGGAAAGCAATGCAACAGACGCGACGCGTACCTCTGGAGTAATGGTAGCATCCTGTTGTGCTTCCTTTGAATCTTGTGCGCTAAGAAAAAAAACACTACTTACCACAACAAGAAGCAGTGCGAGAACGAACAACACTAAACGCGGATAGCGTCGTATGAATGGGTTGCGTTGAAAACTGAACATAATGCGTGATACTTTATAGGTAACCAATATTTTTTAATTATACACCTTTTTTCCAATTTGTCAAAAACATGTATGGCTGCTCTCAACTTTGAACTGCACGGTAGTATAGGTACATATGTACACACACATCGATATACGCGAGCGAGAGCGCATAGGTCTCCTGCTCGCAGGGCGCAGTAATGTTACCCACATTGCACGAGTGTTGGGACGGCA
>JAYRER010000045.1:0-27973 GCA_041908795.1 Minisyncoccota bacterium
ATCATCAATCCTGTAAGCACTACCCTCCTTCGTAGCAGTCGAAGTGATTGCCGACGTGGTGGTGGTAGAGATCGTGTTACCGCTTCCATCCTCGACATGGTACACGAAGACCGAAGAAGTTGTGGCACTCACGTAGAACGTGTCGTCGAATGCGCTAAGATCGAACACGAACTTAAAGTCGCCGACATCGTTTGCGTTGTCATCACCAGCTGTCTTTGTCTCAGTGATGTTGCCAATTTCCGCAAAGAGACCTTCGCTCTGGAGTGTGTGTGTTTCACCAACCGCTGAGCCTGTGAGGTCAGAGACACCAATGGTTTCCTCTCCTTCCGCCTCAATCGCATCAACCTCGATATCGTTGATTGAAGCTTTGATAGTGTCACCATTTTCGAAGTTTCCAGTCCTCTTGAGGATGTCAACCATGACCTTGACGGTTACCTTCTCGTCAGCATCAATCACAAACTCTTCTGTGTCAAACGTAAACGTGGTCGAAGCTGCAGCTGTGCCAGCGTTTTGTGTTGTGTAGTCATCGAAGATCGTACCGTCGATTTCGAGCTTCACATCGCTCACAACTTGGTTGAAGACGTCCGAACCAATGTCGAAACGAATAGGAAGTTCGGTTATTTCTATGTCGCTCTCTTCAGCTTTAAGATCGAATACCATTACCGTTACGTCATCAGTCGACTCATCATCATCAACACGGATGGTTGAAGCCTTAGGATTGCTCGATGCGAGCGAAACCTTGAGCTCCTCACCCTGGCCTGCCGGCTCAGTCGTGAAGGTGCGCTCGTCCTCTGCGTCTTCAAGAAGGTCTGCATCACCCACGTACTGATCTATGCCGGCACCGTCACGTGCGCGGATACCATCAGCAGGAATCCACACATTCCATGTGGTGTTGTCATCTTCGCCGTCGTAGTTGCCGACCGCAGTCACCGCAACAACGATCTTTGCCTTATCATCTTCATTGATGACTTCATCAAGTCCGGAGAAGGTTATCTCCCACGCATTGCCCGTGATATCCTCCCAGTCGCCCTTGCTTCCTGCGTCTACTTCAGCAACCTGCTCGCCGTCTACGAGAAGCTGAACTGACTCAAATGACTCGTAAGGCTTGACAGAGTAGTTACTGTCACCAGCTGTCGCTTCGAAGCGGACGTCGACACGCTTAATCGCAGCGTCGGCATCCTCAACATCGAACTCAAAGCCGGCAACTTCTACTTCCTCTTCACCCTCACCCACCTCAGCGGATGAAGGGGAGCTTGAGCGCTTGAAGTCCTCAAGTGAAGCTTCACCGCCGGAGAGCTCCTCATTGTCTTCACCCTCCTCGCCTTCTTCACCTTCCTCAACGTCTTCTCCAGGAACATCAGGTGTTTCCGGAGCGGATGAACAAATCATGTTTGCCTTTGCGCGAGTGGAAGCGCCGAAGAAGCCGGTGCCCGAGGTAAGACCGAGCGGAGTCAAGATGTCGGCGGCAAATGCCTCCTGCATCTTCTTCACCGCTGCAGCCGTTGCGGGACCGTAAAATGAGGACTCCTGACCGGGAGAACCTGCACCTGACATTGAAACCTGGAAGCCCTTCAAATTGAGAAGCTTCTGGAGGTCCATCACATCCGTGCCGGTGTCACCAGTCTTAAGATTCCTGGTAAAGTTGCACGACATCATCGCGCCCGTAGAAGGAGTTGACTCCTCTTCTTCACCCTCCTCATCGAGAACGGCGCGAGCCTGCTCCGCCTTGTCAGCGGGAATGATATCGAGCGCAATGAAGAGCTCGACAAGCTCCGAAAGGGTTACCGCGTGCGCGCGCTGTGCAGCGAACGCAAACGAGAGACCTGCGATCATCGCAACGGCAACGAGGCCGGCGGCAATCTTATTGAGCGTTAACGTTTTCGTCATGTTTACTAATTGTTACCCCTCCCCGCGGGTAATTAGCTTGTAATGCTTGTAACCGCAGAAAGGAGATTTATTGTGTCGCACCTTGTAATGTGCAACACGCTTATAAAGCTATGTATGTTCGTACACTCGCGTGCACGAACCACCAACTTCTTTGCCACACACTTAACTTCTCATTGAGTGTGCAACGTTGGTTCCGAAGAATGTGAGACCGAGTAGCTACCGTAACAATCAGTTGCCGAGAACGGCAACGGGATGAAGTCACGCAGTAGTTTAATGCATGCAGAAGTTTCAAAACAAGGATGCGCATGCATCATCCTTGCATTTCGGTAGTCAGATTTAATTTTCAGAACTATGGCAGACACTGTTATGCATCCAGTTATTTATGCACACCGCACCTTCACACAACTCACAATGAGCAGTGTGAAATGCGATTTCTTTCCTTAACGTATATTCAGTTGTCAACGTACTTTCACCACACGTACGCATCAATACTCCGCCCCACGGTGGTACAAACAAGTATAGGGCAGTCTGTGCATGAAACCAAAAGGTTTCTTGTGGATAACCCTTGAAAAAAGCTAGGAATAGCTTGCCTATTCAAAGGAACTCAGCCAGCATGTCATAGCCCCTCCCTTGGGTCAACTTGCGCGCACCTAGAAAATATGTGGCTTCCCCGTACCTGTTATTCGCCGATCAGAGTTGCTCATGCAAGCAAAACGAGCAAACCGCCACTTGCACAAACTAAGCGAACGCACGCCCCGCTGCATACTGAGACGACTGCGGATTCTACGACTTACGTTCAAACAGAAGAGGAAACGCAAGATACGAGGTGTCAATACCTGCTCGCTACACGAGCGCGTACGTACTCCAACGCTTCTCCCCCTCTTTCTTAAGGACACCTTGTGCGACCAGTGCGAGGAGCTCGCGCTGAAGTGTTTTTTCGGAACAGTCCTTTACAACCAGACTCACGTCTTTTATTGAAATTCTTTCCTTTTTTTGAAGCAGTCCGAGTATTACCGCACGTCTGTCCTTTTTAACCATGTTTATGCTGTGTGAGCTTCTGTTTTGAATTGATGCATTTCCACCCGCATCTGTCTCTTTCGACTCACCATAATTCGCTCTCTGATACTGTCCCTTTTGTTGACCATGTCCCCTTTGTTTTTCGTCTGTTATATGACTGTACTGATCTTCCCCTTCCATCATGTATGTATCGAGTGAATGCAGTGTCTCCATCTCAGGACGTGTAGCGGTGAACATTTCTCTCTGTAACATATCGCTCCGCTCGCTCCATTTATATCCCTCGATGTCGTTAATGAGCGTTTTGATTTCCTTACACATTATAGAAGAGTTCATTCCCGTAATTAAGCCACCCATATGGGCCGAACGGATAAGTGAGCTACAGTACCTACACACCGCACTAAGCTCACGAGGAGCGCTTCCTCCGTACATGTTGGCGGCTTTTACAAGTCGTATTGCAGCATCTGAAAGTCCTTTACAGTACGCGGAGGTATCGTCAATCGAACTACTAATGAGTAAGAGTGCGGCGGCGATGCGCTCTGTCTTTTCTATCACGTACTTGTTCAGCTCATTGTCTTTTACAAGCTTCGTATTTGATTTGTAGTCTATGTTCATTTGGCTATTGGTGGCTTTTACTGTAACAGTCTTTTCTGTCTATGGATTTTTAATGCATGTCTTATAGTTTACACTAAATGACTTTTAAGGCTTTTGTGTCCTTTGGTGTATCAGAGTCAGTATACGTGTTGTCCGTGTAACTGCAACTTCGTCTGTTACGATATTTTTTTCGGTACCCCATGTTACGTCAGTTCACTTTGCACCGTTGTTGGCAATCAGTTTGCATCGGTATGTTGTTGGTTGGATACACAAAATGGCATGTAGCACCTCACTTCAATCGTTGAGCCGTGGTATTATTCCTGCGTGGGGAAAAAGGATTCAAATACTATTTCCAAAAGCGCCACTTCCAAGGAAACGAAGAAGACGCTTGTGGAAGATATAGGGCATGACTCAGTACGGCTAATTGCCGGCATCGTACTCGTACTTGTAAGCATACTCATCACACTCGCCGCATTGGGACTTGCGGGAACTGCGGGAGCATACCTTTTCAGAGGTCTCGACTATCTGTTCGGGGTCGGCTACTACGTGTTGCCATTTGTGTTTTTTGGTCTTGGTGTCGCACTCTTCGCTCGCAGGGTACCCGGCTCCCGCGTCGACGCTATCCGTGCCTGTGGAGGAGCCTTGTTTGTTGCGTCCCTTCTTGGCGTTGTTCATTTGATTGTATCCGATGAGGGTGGGGTTATCGGTTTCGGCATCGCCTACGTACTTGTGGCGGCACTTGAGCGCACCGCTTCACTCGTGGTACTCATCTCGTTCCTCCTTATTGCGCTCGTGCTCCTTGTGGATGCACAGGTTTGGTACTCTACGTGGCATGCGCTCGCGCGCCTTTTCATAAGACCCCTACGTCCTACCGAAACTGATGATGAACCCGCTGTAGTGGTTGCGCTCCCGCAAGACGACGCACCGACAGTGACCACTCCTGAATTGGAATCTCAAACAGAGCCTGAGAACGACCAAGATGAAAAAAATTCCCGCGGAACGGGAGAACAACCCTTTGAAGACCTTATTTCAACAAGTGCACGGGGTCGCAAGGGTGAGCCTTTACTCCCTGACACCTATGTGCCGCCGCCGTTTTCCATTCTCGAGCGCGACCGTGGAAAAGCGGTGACAGGGGACACCAAAGCGAAGTCGAACATCATCAAGCGCACCCTCCAAAACTTCGGTATACGTGTCGAGATGGATGAAATCACCGTGGGGCCCACCGTCACCCGCTACGCCCTCAAGCCCGCTGAAGGAGTGCGGCTTGAACGCATCGAGGGGCTCCAGAAAAATTTGGAGCTTGCGCTCGCGGCTCCGTCACTGCGCATTGAGGCACCCATACCAGGGAAATCGCTCGTCGGCATTGAGGTGCCCAACACCGACAAATCAACGGTGGGGCTCGGTAGGCTCCTTGAGGACCCCGCATTTATGGAGAGCCAGAAGCCACTCCTTGTCGCCTTGGGCCGCGACATTACCGGCAGTCCACACTACGCAGACATCAGCAAAATGCCCCATGCACTTGTGGCAGGAGCTACCGGTGCGGGCAAGTCGGTCACTATCCATGCCCTCATTACCTCTCTCCTTTACCGTAACGGGCCACAACGTCTCCGTCTGATCCTCGTGGACCCGAAACGCGTGGAGCTCACACTTTACAATGGTATTCCCCACCTCCTTACCCCCGTGATTACCGATGCGCGAAAGACCATCGGAGCCTTACGGTGGGCCGCGAAGGAAATGGAACGGAGATTGGAGCTTTTCGGCGAACTAAAGGTGCGCGATATTGCAAGCTACCATGCGAGCGTACTTACCCCCGCGCTCGCGCGAGCAGCAAAACGTAATGAGGAGATGGAGCTCCCTGAGAGTATCTCCCACATAGTTATTGTGATAGATGAACTCGCAGACATCATGCAGGCATACCCTCGCGACCTTGAAGCGTCCATTGTGCGCCTCGCACAAATGGCGCGCGCGGCGGGTATCCACCTCATACTCTCAACGCAACGACCTTCGGTGAATGTCATTACCGGACTCATAAAAGCGAATGTACCGTTCCGTGTGGCCCTCCAAGTGGCAAGTCAAATAGACTCACGTACCATACTCGACCAGCCCGGGGCGGAGAAACTCCTCGGCGCGGGCGATATGCTCTACCTCTCCGCAGACATGAGCAAGCCGCGCCGTCTGCAATCCCCCTTCATTACCGAAGGTGAGGTGAAAAAAGTTGTCCAGTTCCTTACCAAACACAACGACACGCCGCTTGAGGCACCATTAGAGCTCGGGCAGAGCGACGTCGACACGGCAAAAGCGGAAAATAACGGGGGTATCGCACTTGATGATATGATGCCAAGCGAAGGGAACGATGATGAAATATTCGAACAGGCGCGACAACTTGTAGTCGTGGAGCAAAAGGCCAGCACCTCACTTCTTCAGCGTAAACTTTCAATAGGGTACGGCAGGGCCGCCCGCGTCATGGATCTATTGGAAGAGCGCGGAGTGATCGGTCCCCAAAACGGGAGCAAAGCAAGAGAAGTGCTCATTCCCCCACCCTCGGGCTTTTCGGGAAGGAGCGACCAGTAGCAACCATGAAGCTCTCCCTCACACGAAGTAACGAACGGTGGAGCATCGCACTCACGGGAGTCCTCATGACGTTCTGTATCGGGTATGGATTGTTTCAAGCGCGCGCACTCCTTGCGGGGCCTCAGATCACTATTGAATCGCCGCGTGCAGGGGAAACAGTGCGCGGCATACTCACCACAGTGCGCGGAACCGCCCACAACATCTCCCACATCACTCTGAACGGGCGAAAAATATACACAGACCCCGACGGCAATTTTTCAGAACTTACACTCGTGCCGCACGGGTACGCCGTGTTTCGAGTGGGTGTGAGTGATCGATTCGACCGCTATCGGGAGGAGCGTGTGGTGTTCTACGGAGATCCTCAACCCGCTGAGGCAAGCACGACACACGCGACGTCCACCAACCCATTATCATTCAACAACCACCATGAATAAAAAAACGGTACGTACGAGAAGTAAGAAATCGGAGAGTGAAGCGACTATTGAAACTACACACACATCACCTGCCGGCACCGATACCATTGCCGCAACATTGCGGCAAATAAAAACCAAGTTTGGAGAGGAGGCCATCATGACCCTTGGAGAAGCACCTAAAGTGGGCGTGGACGCCGTGCCGTCCGGCTCACTCGGACTTGATTGGGCACTCGGCATCGGTGGATACCCTCGTGGACGCATCATTGAGATATTCGGACCGGAGAGTTCGGGAAAGACCACCCTCACGCTCCATGTCATCGCGGAGGCACAGCGACGAGGCGGTATCTGCGCTTTTATTGACGCGGAGCACGCGCTTGACCCGGAGTATGCACAAAAAGTGGGAGTTAAAACGGAAGAACTCTTGGTGAGCCAACCAGACACCGGTGAGCAAGCACTCGAGATCGTCGAGTCCTTGGTGCGAAGCGGCAAACTCGATGTTGTGGTGGTAGACTCCGTGGCGGCACTCACACCCCGCGACGAAATCGAAGGGGAAATGGGACAACAACACGTCGGTAAGCAAGCGCGCCTCATGAGCCAGGCACTGCGCAAGCTCACCGCCATAGTCGCAAAATCAAAGACTGTGGTCATTTTCATCAACCAGATACGTATGCAGATAGGGGTAATGTTCGGAAATCCTGAAACCACACCAGGAGGTAAAGCGCTCAAGTTCTACACCTCGGTACGTCTCGATATCCGTCGCATCGCACAGATCAAGAAGGGTGAAGAAACCGTGGGCGGTAGGCACCGTGTGAAGGTTGTGAAGAACAAGGTTGCCCCACCCTTCCGTGTCACAGAGTTTGATCTCATGTATAACGAAGGCATTAGCCAAGAAGGAGAGCTTCTTGCACTCGGAGAGAAGTATGGCCTTGTGACTAAGAGCGGCTCAAGTTATCAGTACGGAGAGGTGAAACTCGGACGTGGATACGACGCCGCACGCACATTCCTTCGGGAGAACAAGGATATCGCAAACGAACTCCTCAAGGCGGTACGGACACAACTTTCCTCGCTTTAGAGATCATTTCTCTGTATATGAGAGACGAATGTGTTGCGTGCGCAACGCGGTAGACAACTTATGAAAAAATGGCTACAATCCGCACACCATGTTGAATTACAATGAAATAACTACAGGTAAGGTAATTGTCTACAACAACGAACCCTACAAGGTGCTCTCGCACCACGTCTTTCGCATGCAACAGAGAAAACCGGTGAACGCTACCAAAATGAAGGGTCTCAAAACCGGCAAAGTCGTTGAGTACAGCTTCCACCAGAACGAGAGTGTGGACGAAGCAATGCTTGAGAAGCGCCCCATCATTTTCATCTTCGAAAGTAAAGGTGAGTACTGGTTTCATGAACACGGAAACCCCGGTACTCGTTTCGCACTTTCACGCGACCTCATTGGCGGTAAAGAACAGTACCTTAAACCAAAAGATGAGTACCAAGCGGTACTTTTCGATGAAGAAATCATTGGTGTTGAGGTGCCTGTAAAAATGACGTTCGTGGTCAAGGAAGCACCTCCTGCAGTTCGCGGCAACACCGCACAAGGCGCAACCAAAGCGGTGACGCTCGAAACAGGCGCAATGGTTGTGGCACCACTCTTTATTAACACGGGCGATGTAGTGGAGATAAACACCGAAACAGGTGAGTACGTAGGAAGGACTGAAAAAAAGTAAGTTGTATAAGTTCTGAGTTTAGCTATACTGTGGCTAGTTGCCGGCCATTGAGCCGGCTTGGTCAATGGAGGGTCGTAATGGAGGGTACACTGGGTGAAGGTGGTCAGACGAACATTGCCGAGCGGGTGCGGCAATTTATCGTTAGACAGCTAAAGGAGGACGCGCACAAAGTTGTCGACGAGGCAAGTTTTACCGACAACCTTGGTGTAGACAGTCTCGACTTGATCGAGTTGGTCTTGGCACTCGAGACGGAGTTTGCGCTCGAGATTCCCGACAGTGCGGTAGAAACCATCGACACTGTGGGGGATCTCATTCAGTATATCCAGAAAACACTTGAGAAATAGTGAGGCTTCACTTTCACTATTCACACACAACGATGCCGGACCTCGAGGTCCGGCACACCGTTTTCCATAGACACAAAACTACTTTGCGACGTAGGGCAAGAAACCCATCTCGCGTGCATACTTCACCGCCATAGAGAGGCGCCGCTGGCTCACCGCCGCAAGGTTAGTCTGCTTGCGTGACAAAATGCGTCCGTGCGGATTGAGAAAACGCTTTAAGGTTTCGGCGTCCTTATAATCGAAATAGCGAATGGATGCAGGCAAATCGGGGCGTGTTCGTTTTTGATCGGTCATAGAATGTAGTTACAGCTAAAAGGGTATGTCGTCGGGATTAATGTCTTCCTCCGGGTACTCAATACTGTCTTCCTTAGGCTTTTGTGACGTGGTGGGCCTTGGGGTGCTCGACACATCCCCCTGCCCACGCTTCTCACCAAACTGTACCCTGTCGGCAATGATTTCAGTGCGATACTTTTTCTGCCCCTCTTGCTCCCACGAGCGAGTTTGAAGCCGCCCTTCGACAAGCGCACTACCACCCCTACGCAAGAACTGGGCGCAAAGCTCTCCTGTTTTTCCGAACGCCACAATGTTGTGGTACTCGGTCTGCTCTTGTTTATTGCCATCCCGATCACGGTACACGCGATTGGTCGCAAGAGAAAACGTTGCCACCTGCATTCCCGACGGCAGTGACTTGAGCTCCGGATCACGGGTGAGATTACCGATGATAAATACTTTGTTGAGGTACATATGACTACGTTATCATCTCCTCTATTTGCTTTTCAAGTACCTCCTCGGAGACCTCCACCTTCTCCTCCTTCACCTCACGCTTGGTGATGGTAGTGGGCTCGAGGGTGACAGGCTGGGGCCTGAAAAGCTTTGGCGTATCTTCCTCACTGCCATCAAGCGAAAACGTGAGCGAGCGAACAATCCATTGACTCTGTGCAAGTGACGCCTTGAGTTCAGGCATACGCTCGGGGAGGGCGGTAAAGCGCATCCACCCGAAAAATGAGGTGTCGTACGCCTCCCACGCTCCGCCCCTCAGACGACGCATTGTGTAGGCGAGAATGAACGGTTGAGGCGCTCCCTTTACGTAGACCGCCCCGCCCGCCTTCTCAATGAGCTTTTCGAGCTCTCCGACACGAAGCGCCAGGTCGTCGGGACCGAGCGACGGTACGAGGTGGTAGCCGAGCTCGTACTTCATAAGCTCCGCTCCCTCGTCTTCATGTACTTTTTTTGCCGGCATTGTTATGGTTCCTTAAAATTGGTAAGTCGGCACACGGTACCATACCTTTTTATGCACCACAAGGAGCTGTGGCGGTGCACGTGCATGCTACCATACGGTGTATGTACGTGTACTCTGAAGATGCGGTGTTCGGACCTTTAACACTAAAACAGTTCCTTGCGCTTACTCTTGGTGGAGCGATTGCGTGGCTTATGGTACTGGGAGTATACCCTTATGGCGAGGGCATCGCGGCGGTCTGCGGTGGAATCACCATTGCGCTCGCGTACCACCTCCGACCTACAAAAATAGAGGGAGAGGAAGCCGTTCGCGCACACTTCCAAAACCCCGAGGGGGCAAGGCGTCTGCAAAAGAAAATTGCGGAACTCACTGCACAACTCGGCGAGCGCAAGGCAAAAGGTTTCGCCGACAACGCACCTGTTGAGGAAGCTCTCGCTTTTCTTGAAAAGATTGCGCATGAGCACACCCCGACACCACGCTGACCCGCTACCTGCTACCCATTGTGCATACTCACTCCGAACATGCGTCGCGCATTCTCGGCAAGTTGTCGCTCCAGCGTCTCAGGCTGCGTATTTCGTATGGTGGCCATGCGCTCTACGACGAATTGTACGTACTCAGGTAGGTTGCGCAGACCACGATGCGGCACGGGTGCTACGTACGGCGCATCGGTTTCCGCATGGAGAAGCTCGGCGGGAGCGGCTCGTATGACCTCATCGTACATGCTTGAAAAGGTAACAACGCCTGTAAACGAGGTCGAATACCCCATATCCCAAAATGCGCGCGCATCATCGAGAGAACCGGCAAAGAAGTGGCTGTTCCCAAGCACGTTCGCTTTGCGCTTCAATATTTCCTGCGCCTCGCGGTAGGCATTCTTGCCGTTGCCGCTCCGCAAGTGGAGCATGAGCGGCTTTTCCACCTCATTGGCAAGTGCGATCTGCGCCTCAAACGCCTCCACCTGCCGGCGATGCGCCGCGTCATCGAGAACCCTGAAAAAATCAAGCCCACATTCACCAATTGCGACAACTTTTGGATTGTTCGCGAGCTTACGGTAGCGCGCGTGATTGAACGTTTCACCATGCGAGGTAAAAGCCTTTCCATACTCCCCAAGCTCCGCCTCGTCGTGGTATGAGGCGGACGTGTGGACAGGATGAAGACCTACCGTGGCATATACATATGTAAGGGTATCCGGTTCGCTCGCACACTCACAGGCAATCTCCACGGCACGTTGTGACGTTGCGTACATCGTACCAACATTGATCATCGAAACTCCAACTTCGTATGCGCTTCTTGCGACCTTACGATAGTCATCTTTAAAGACCGAGGTATTAAGGTGAGTATGAATATCACAGTAACGCATGCAGGTGCATACTACCACGACCGTGTGGCGATGGTGCGCACCTCCCTACCACTGTGTATAACTGATGTGCCATACTATAATTATAGGTGCTACACTGCACACTACATGCAAGGCAACGAAAAAGCGCCGGGGCTTGTGCCGCAACCACACGAGAGTCTCACAAAGCGAAAAGTGCGCGCCTTTTGGGAAAGCCCGCCCGGTGAGCGTGTAAGCTCAAGTGCACTGGTACACATACTGAAAACAGGCCGTTTTCGAATCTGGATGGATGCACACAGCCGCACACTGGTGGGAATCCTCATCGCAGTCACCCTCCTCTACGGTATTGTTTCAATTTTTTCTATGGTTAGTACGTACCTCAAATTTAAGGACGCGGTGTTTCTTGATCCATCAGCTGTAGCGGTACAGTCAAAACCGCACGATCCTCGCGTCGAGTTCCTTACCGCACTAGAACAACCCGAGTACAATCTTGCGGGAGTTAGCACCGACGAAGAACCTGATCCGAATACTATGTATCAGATGGAGGGTTTCGTTCACTCATACGACCACGCTAATGGTATCCTAATGGTCTACTTTGAAAAAAAAGGACAACTATTTGAATTTTTGGTTACTCCTGAAACCATTTGGATCCATGACGGTGACCCACGTGATCGTCAGACGCCATTCACGGAACAAGCACCGGTGGTAGTGGTGAGCAACGCTATTGCAGTGACTCACCCCCTGTCAGAATCTGCAACCTTGCTTAAGGTGGAAACGATTAACTCAAAGACGAACACGAACATGCCTCTTGAGGTCGGCACCTACTAGTAGAACTTTACTCAGATACCATGGACACCATTTATACCAAGAATACATTTTTCTTTTCAATACTCGAAATACTGCTATTTGGAGGCCTAGTAGTGGGAGTCTTTTTTGTGTATGGCGGTCTCTATAGCACTCCCGCTTCAGCGGGTGAGACATATACCCCCGCATCTGGATGGATTGATATCGGAGCAAAAAACGAAGGACTCCATGGCGGAGCATGTGCTTCCAATGAGACACTCTACCAATTCGACCTTCTTGAATACAATAGTGATGATACGCCCATAAGCGTACCAGTAACCGTGGCTCTCGCGAGTCGCCTCAAGTCCGACAACACTCCAGTAACAACTGTGACCGGAAATGGCCTCACTTCACCCGAGCTCTGCTTTAATGTTGAGACACAAATACTGGGAATTTCAGTGAATGGGGGGTCTTCCTACTACGATTTCCAATCATCTATCAGATGGACACCAGGCGACAACATCGCTATCGCGAAAGGGCGCAAAATTAGAGGACACCTCTACCTTAAGCCAAAAACGATGCCAAACCCTGACATCGAGCTTGTAGGGCCTGTCACCGGTTGGTCTACTTCAGACAAACCGGAGTTTCAGGTTAAAGTCAACGATATTCCCGCGCTTAACGGTGTCACGGGTGTGTATGAATTGAAAGTGGTTGTCCAAAATACCGCAACCAATGAATGGAAGGAAAAGACCATCCGTATCACGGGAACTACGGGCACCTACTCACTGGATACGATCCAACTCCCCAATGGTAGTTACCGTTGGGGAGCCTACATTGGTCTCGATAAGACAGGTGCCATATCAGTTCCTCCCAATCCGAAGTCAGGGTGGGCAGGTTGGGGAACCTTCCGTATCGATAGTAGCGCACCAGAAGTTAACGTTAGCATGAGACCTTTGGTGCCCAACACCACCCAACAGGTGAACGTAACGGTAAGTTTTTCAGATTATGAATCGTATATACAAAGCGCAGAATTGTTCGTTGATGGAGTTAGCAAGAAAGTTGAAACTTGGGCTGAAAGTCAAAAAAAGAACAGGATTGATTGGCTAACTGATTACGCAATCAATAGTGCGGGTGAATTTGCGCCATTTTCAGTGGATAATAGAGAACACGATATAAAGGTACGTGTTACCAACTATGCGGGACTGGTGGCAATTGTTGAGCCCTATGGTTCGCCATTCAGAGTGACAGACACGATTAATTTTCCTGATTTTTCCATATGGGGAGTGCCCGAATTCAACGACGCCTCAGGTAACTACAGGTTCAACAATGTGCCGAAATTCGATTGTGATAACAATCGTGATACCCAATACTGTACAAAATCAGAGGCGGGTGCTCCCCTCTACATAGCTGCTGGGTTTAAGAATATTGGAAACGCTAACGCATCAGGCATCATCAGAGTTCGTTCAAAAATAAATGTGGGCGACGACACGGATACCACAAACGATGTGACTATATTCGGTGATGCTATGAAAATTACTGCTCCTACTGTTCCTGAAACAAATTGGCCCGCCAACGGTGGAGGCGGGCATCGGTATGTTGGCGTATGGAACAATCCGCCTGAGGGAAATCACAGGTTGGTTGAAGTGTGCTTTGATGTGGACAATATTGTAGCAGAATCAGACGAAACCAATAACTGTTACCCCCCAAATGAAATTTTTGTAGTAAAACCTGCCATTGATCCATCACTAAAGTATGATTTAAAAATTCCAAGCTCAAGTTATACCGTCGCACACGTAGATCCTAGTGACACAACAGATTATGTTGGCGATACTATTACTGCAACATTCACCATAAAAAATGACTCGAATGGAGCTAATGGCGTCACATATACTGCAGACAGTGCAACAACCAATCTGTGGTTCGAAATTACACAATTTTCGGCGACTGGAACTAGGTTGTGGAGAGTTACGGAAGGCCCTTTTACTGTCCCCGCTCTCATGAGTGGTGAGCAAAGGCTGTTTACTCATTCTATTGATGTAAATACATCTCATCCGGGGCAAGTAAGGTATAGTATAACTGCCATAATTGATCCAAGGGAGTACGAGGTACCGTTGGTAAACAATTACAGAATCCTTACCACGGGTGACTTTTACCAAAAAACTACAACTTCAACTACTATCGGAGACGATAGTGTTGACCCTGAGAAGAGACCGGATTTAAAAGTACCGGATGCAACAATACCTGCAAAAGTCATTTCAGGAGCAATGGCAACCTTCCCTTTCACGATTAAGAATGATGACGTTCGTGATGGGTTTCCCTGTAACCCTGGATGCGCATCATCAATGGACGTCACACAAGAGGTCAGTGTCGAACTACGAGACAGCAGTGGAAGAGTGCTTGCGGCGGCCACCACCCCAACTGGCGGTATACCAGCGGGCGGAGTATACAGTGGAGTGCTTACGTGGGTGGGGGAGGTGAAAGTGGATGCTTCCGGTAATGAGGCAAGCTATGATGATTTACAAATTTGCGTAGATTTCCCATTAGCAGAAAATGACCCAGGGGTAGTAGAAGAACTGAACGATAGTAAAGAAAGTAATTGTAAAGTTATTGATCCATTTACCGTTCTCTTCCAATGTAGAGACGGAGAGGACAATGATGGAGATGGTCAGGTAGATCATCCAGGGTCTCCGTTCCTTGCACCTCCTACTTCGCTGGTGCAGGATAGCAACTGTGACCAGTCAGTTACGGATGACGAGGAGGGTACCCATTTCCTTTCAGTGGCCGCACAGAAACGATTAGTAGAGCGCGGACAAACAGTTGTTCTTAACATTTCTGCGCAGAGTGTAGGAACGTGTACTATCAAGGGTTCCGATGGTTCGAGCTACTCGCGCACCACCCCCGGTGGGGCCTCCCCTGGTAGCGGACTTCCAACTGATTTTGCTAATGAGCTGGTAGAGACGCAACCGTTATCTAAAATCACCACGTATGTACTCACCTGTAAGGCTGTTAATGGAGCTGATCTTCCAAACGATATCGCAAGCACTTTTGTGCTTGTATCACTAGGTATCAAAGAGCGTTAGTAGGTATCGTAGGAACGAGGCCTACTAACGCCCTGCCCCATTCCGCATAGCACACTACTTATTGTGCGCATTACCAGTGATAGACCCAGGAGGAAGTGCGTCACTGACAAAGGGCGTTCAATGAACGAGACACCGTATGAGCGCCGACGAGTCACCGAGCGGAACGGAAATTGTGACGAATGTGCACCGCTTCTCTACAGGAGCGTGTCTTTGCGCGGAAAAAGTGTCTCCGGAAGGCTGTTCGTTGTCACCGCGTCGCGGATTGAAGCTGCGACGTTTGGTAAAAAGGGCGTAATTTGGACGGCAACCTTATGTAGGTGACGCACAAGTCGCTCAATGTCTTCGAGTGCTTGAGTGTGCGTCGCATGGTTTTTTACGGTCCTGTAAGGCTGGTGCTCCTGCATATATGCGTCACCCTTTCCAATATGCTCAAAGATGAGATCCATTGCCCTGTTGAAGGCAAACTTTTCAATCTCACTCCCCACCGCGTCTTCATAGACTTCGTCCTCGGTTCGCAAAACCACCGGTGCGGTGAGGTGAGTGACGGCAAGCTTCATCACACGCGCGGTGAAATTGCCAAGCCCATTGGCGAGATTAGCATTGTACGCATCATGAAAGCGCGCCTTCGTCACATCGGAATCCTCGAACGGTGACACCTCGCGAGTGAAAAAGTAGCGGACAGCCTCTCCTCCGTACTCTTCGATCAGTTCGAACGGGTCAATGACATTACCGAGCGATTTACTCATCTTCGCTCCATCAACGGTGAGGTAGGCGTGCGCAAATATCGTGGTCGGAAGCCGCTCTCCTGCGGAGAGGAGGAACGCAGGCCAATAGAGCGCGTGGAAACGGGTGATACCCTTCCCTATCACATGAATGATCTCGTCGGCACTCCTCCAGTGACGCTCATACCGCTCACTCTTGTCAGAGTAGCCCAGCGCGGTAATATAGTTACTCAAGGCGTCAACCCAGACGTACATGACTTGTGATGGGTCATCCGGTACCTCTATACCCCACCCATGCATGCGTGCCTTATTGCGAGAAATGCTCAAATCTTCCAGTCCGCCCGCAAGAAAAGCGAGGAGTTCCCTTCGTCTGGTTTCAGGCACCACACGTACCTCGTCTCGCTCAAGAAGAGTACGGAGGCGATCCGTGTAGGTGCTCAAGCGGAAGAAGTAGTTTTCCTCCTCCACATGCTCGAGCGATGCTTGAGGGTGCTCCGGACACTGCCCATCCACCAAATCTTTTTCGAGTTTAAACTCCTCGCACCCGACACAGTAGCGACCGACATATCGTTTTTTATAGATGTCCTCGGGCTTGCATGAACGCCAGAGCTTGGTAGCACCTTCTCGGTGTCGCTCATCTACCGATGTGCGAATGAAATCATCATTGGTGATGGAGAGTTTGCTGAGGAGCTCAACAAAGCGTTGTGAGTGACGAGCGACATAGGAGGCAACAGGTTCGTTCTCCTCCTCCGCTTTCTGGACATTCTTAAACGCGTTGTCGTCGGTACCACAGAGAAAAAAAGTGTCGTTACCACGCAGACGATGGTACCGCGCCAAGACATCGGCAAGCACGTACTCTTCCGCGTGCCCGATGTGGGGAGAAGCGTTTACGTATGGTATCGCAGCCGTGACGAAGACTCGCTTACTCATACCTGCTCTTCTCCGCGAAACTCGGCGAGAGTTCGCTCTTTTTTCTTCATAATGTCGGTGACGTACTCTTGGAGAGCCGCCGCAACAGGTACCGCTACAAGAATTCCCAAGAACCCGCCCAGCTGTGCACCTACAATGATTGCGAGGATTACCACAAGGGGAGGCACGCCGAGCACTTTCTGGACGACCATTGGGTATATGATGTTTCCCTGCACTTGATTAACGAAGAAGTAGAGAGCGATCACCCACAGAGCTAGAGGAACACCACCCCCAAAGAACGAGAGCGCGACTGCAGGTATCGCCGCAAGAATGGAACCGAAAACCGGGATGAGCTCAAAGAGAGCGGCTACGACCGCGAGTATGAAGGGGTATCGCACATCAAACCAGATGCTAAGCACCAAAAGGCCAAAGTAAATGAGTGCCCCTACTATGAAAGAGAGTACCAGCTGGCCTTGAAACCAACGACCCATTTTGCGCTGACTCCTTCGCCAGAGGTTAAGTACGTAGCGCTGGTGACGAATGGGACTCACGAGCCTTAAAAAGTCGTCAACCCCTTGGTCTTGAACGGCAAAGTAAAACGAGAGCACCGCAATGAGTGAAAATGAAATGAGTCCACCGAAAATGGTTCCCGCAACAGCGAGCAGTCCTGCGGATGATGCGGTGAGGAGTCCTTGAAGCTTGAGAATATCCTGCGCGTATGCGGGAAGCGATTGGGTTGACGCGCCCACAGTTGCAGTATCAAGACCAAACGTTGCGAGATACTTTGGTGCCATTGCGAGAAGTGCGTTCGCTTCTCGCAGGAGCGGCGGCATGAAGAAGTAGAACAAGACACTCAAGAGCCCCGCCGTCGCAAGATAGATGAGCACCACTGCGAGGATACGCCCAAGCCCCCAGCGCACCAACTTCTGTGCCAATGGCTCAATCGCCGAGGCGAGCACGATCGCCGTTACTACAATAAGGATGAGGTCTCGCAGGTAGTATGCAAGTGCAAAGCCAATCAGTATCAACACGCCGTAGAATACCGTTTGCGGAGTTATGGTGACTGAAAGGGGTTGATCGTTCATGTCATCCATCATACACGGTGCGTCGCTACTTGGGAACATACGCCACTATGACAACATTTGCAGTTTTATTACTTATGTGCTATAATAACACAAGGTGTACCATGTACAGAAGGAGTTGCCATGCGAGTCCTCGCTTTCGCACTGATTGGTGCGTGTTTGCTCCTGAAATTTTGCTACGAGACTGAACACTCTCGTACCAACATGGAGGCGGCTGCACTCCACGAGGCTTGGTGCCAAGTCACCGAACAACATCTCGGCGTTGGTCTTGAAGCGACGCTACGGACAGCAGAACGACTCGTGTACGTGAACCAGAGTCTCAATAGTGGCTCGCAGCCTCACAAACTAGCCGCTTTCTGCAACACCTACAAGGACGTTGTCACCAACCTACAGGAGGTGGTGGGCCTGTTTATTGTAGTAGCGAAAAAGTACCAACATGAGTGTAGAAAACCGCTTTCCGACGACACGCTACGGCAAGTCGTCACGCTCAGAAAATTGCTACAAGGAACGGGGGATGCAACCCGAACCGTATTGGCAACGTGTGCCAGTACAGAAATATAACGCTCATCCGCGTCAAAGGGGCCACTGGAGGCCCCTTTGCTCTAGGGGCAACTATTCACTCAGCACCTTCACCACCTCGCTGATCGGCACACGCTGCTGCTCCCCCGTATCTCGGCTACGCACCGTTACCGTGTCGTCTTTTTGGGTATCAAAATCTATGGTGACACAGTGGGGAGTGCCGATTTCGTCCTGTCTACGGTAGCGTTTGCCTATGTTGCCATTGTCATCAAACACTATTTGCGGAATCCATTTCTTGAGTGTCGTATACACATCGCGCGCTTTTGCAACAAGTTCAGGCTTATTTTTTAAAAGAGGAAACACCGCGGCCTTAACAGGCGCCAGATGCTTCGGAAAACGAAGCACGGTACGTTCCTCACCGTTCATCACATCGGTTTCATATGCTTTCGAAATGACGGCGAGCACGTGGCGGCCAAGACCGAATGTCGGCTCGATGACGTGCGGAACAAATCGCTCTTCGGAAGACGGGTCGTGGTAGCGCACATCAACGCCGGAGTGCTCCATGTGACGCGAAAGGTCGTGGTCTGTCCGGTACGCACAACCGGCAATTTCCTTGTAGCCGAACGGGTACTTGAAGTAGAAGTCCATCGTCCGCTTGCTGTAGTGGGCGAGCTCATCAGGACCTATCTCAACCTCTTTGATATCATCAGGTGCAAACCCGAGTGCCGCAAACCACCGGTGCATTTCGTTGCGCCAATACTCGAATCGCTCCCGCCACTCATCCGCGCGGAGGAAATATTCGAACTCCATGATCTCAAGCTCGCGGACCCGAAAGATAAAGTCACGCGGAGCTATTTCGTTTCTAAACGACCTCCCGATCTGGGCGATACCGAACGGCAGTTTCGGATGGTACGAGTCAATGATATTCTTGAAGTTGGTGAACATGCCCGCAGCGGTTTCAGGCCGCAGGTATACCGGCAACTCGCCCTCCTCGGTCGAACCCACACTGGTCTTGAACATCATGTTGAACTGTTGTGGCTCGGAAAGCTCAGTTCCCACCGGACTCTTTAGTCCGTGTTCTCTGATGAGCGCCGCAAGCTCGTGGAGCGGCTTTCCATCGGCGGCAATACCGGCATCTTCGAGTAAGTGGTCGGCGCGGTATCTACGCTTTGTTACCTTGTCCTCCACGAGGGGATCGTGGAATCCCTCAACGTGGCCACTCGCCTCCCACACCTTGGGGTTCATGAGGATAGCGGAGTCAATGCCATACATGTCCTCGCGTTCCTCGACAAACATGCGCCACCAGAGCACCTCGATGTTCTTCTTAAGCGTAAGACCCAAGGGTCCGTAGTCCCACGTTCCCGCCAGCCCGCCGTAGATTTCGGAGCCCTGGAATATAAAACCTTTACGCTTAGAGAGCGCTACGATATCGTCGAGTGTAGTGGGCTTCATTGTGGTATATGGACCCTCTATTCTGCTACGACACCACTATCGGTGGCAAACGCAGGATCGGTCGAAAGTCGAGTCGTGAGGTCCGTGTAGGTGGTTTCTATCATATTACCCGTGAATCGGTCAACTCCGCGAAGTGTTTGGGACGTAAGCAAGGGAACCACACTGCCTCTCTGCGACACACTTGGTGTAAAAGCTACTTGAAATGCTACTTGAGGAGCTTGTGACGAAAAACCGGTTCCGGAGGGCGTATCGCCGACTTGCCATGAAATCGTACGACTTTTTTCATCAAAACGAACCTGTGCTCCCTCAGGTGACACTTTGTTTTCCCATGTGACATACACGGGAAGCGTAGCGGTAAACTCGGTCTCGCGCACATCGTTGGTTGTGTTTGTAAGTGACCACAGTACCGTATACGTTGTCGGCTCATCAACTTTGGGAGGTACCGTACCCGTGTTTTCAAAAGGCCCTTCACTCCACACGACCCGCGCACTAGGTTTGAGCGCGGTTCCAAATCGGACAATGCCGGCACTGTATCGTTCGAGTGTTTCGGGCACATTACTTTCACCACTACGTGTTGCTTTTGCGGTTACCTCCACTTCCATTGAAGGATTACGGATACTACTTTCTTGAGCAAGTTCAAGAGTATTGAATGAGAACTCCAGTGTGCCTGTTTCTCCAGGTGCAATACGTTCGAGCTCCCCTGCGGTATGCTTCGTCCACAAAAGCGTATTGTCAACAGATTTGTAGAAACCCTTTTTGGTAATCACCGATTGTCTATCAAGAAACTCGCTCTGCAACTTGACCATAACCTCCACATCTGAAAGCGCGTACTCAAGATTGTTCTTCCATGCCACACTTCCGTTTATGTTTTTCCCGTGAGTCACGACTACATTGTCTTTTTGACCATTTAAGAGGAGTTCGAGATCGAGAAAGGGGCGAGCGAGAGAGACTGTGTGGAGCCCCGACTGAAACACTCCAGCAAGAGTGTTCGTTGTACCTTTATTACCCACCTCAAAACGAAATACCCGATCCTCCCCCCCTTCTCCCACCAGAGTACCGGAAATGGTAAGTTCCTTTTTTGAGCCAAATGGCATATCGCCAAGTGTCCAGTACTCATTACCCTCGGTCGCTTTCGGTTCGACCGACTTAATCTGAAATCCTGGAGGGTACACTGCACGAAACGCAACATCTCGTACCGGATTTGTTGCGGTATTCGCGAGCACTACCGTAAGAGTAAGTGACTGCCCGCTCGTAAGCTCACCCACTCCTTTCACTGAAAGTGAAAGTGGAGCGCGGGCGAGAAGCACTGTGGTGCTACTGTGCGAGGTGAAAGCGGTATCCGAATCTGCGAGACGGTACCCGAGCGATGTTCCAATCGTCTGCGTCGTCTCTTCTGGTCCGAAGAGTACCGCCCGAATGGTGGCAGTCTTGCTCTCACGCGGTCCTATCGTGCCGAGCGATTCGCGATATTCGGTGAGCGCAATATCAGCGTTAGTGGGAGAGCGCGCACCGGGGGGAAATTGCACACGTAGGTCCGTGGCAAGGAGCGGAACAAGATTGGGGTTGTTAATCGTAAGCGTGAGGAGCACCTCGTCACCGGCACCCACCGAGGGAGGGCCGCTCCATGAGAGAATCGGATTGCGTACCTCCGATCTCCCAGAGTAGTACATGTAGCCGGCAATGCCTACCGCGCCCAGAAAAAAGAGACTGCTCGCCGCAAGCACCGTGACGGTGAATTTTTTTAGTAAACTCGAGCGGACGGGGACACGCGCCATACGTGGTGATTCCTGCGGAGGAGTCCACGGATCATTCGCAACCAAGATTTCCTCCGACGTATCCTCACTTGGTGAAGCTACATCACCCTGCCTCCACACAGATTCCACCTCGTAGGCATCCTCATGGAGTGGTCGCCGTTGATGTATAGTGCTTTCTCCTCGCTTGGAGTAAATGCGCTTACGCAGTTTTTCGATACCACTCTCGGATTCCGTCATACCTAGAGTATACCAAAGTTAGAGGTGAGACTCCCGCAACGCCTCATTCACACTGCGAATAAGTGTCCGCAGGTCGCTTTGCACCATGGTGTGCACTTCATACGAAGTTGTGTGAATCAGGTGTGATGTTTCTTGGGTAACCCGCAAGTAGCCCTGCGCAGCGAGGAGTCGCGCAACGAGGAGTGCTTCGCGAAGCCGCACACTTGCAACATCGGTTTCCCCACATAACGCCATAAAGCCTCCACACAACAAAGCGTACGTTCCACATGGATCCCCCTCACCGCGCACCAATCTAAGTGTGAGCGCACGTACACGACGGAGGGCGGCACGCACAACCAGACTTTCACTCCCACACACCCCCTCAACCTCGCGTGCGTTGACCAAACGCCAGACATCCCTACCACGCACCAAGGTCACCTGCACCTGTGCTCCGTCAGTAACGAGGTAGCGAAGCTTCGATCTTTCAAGACGGATACCCTGCGCGTGAGCCCGCACGAGCCCATGCGTCTCCGTGAGTAACGTGAGTACCTTGTTCGCCTCCCCTTCAGGCGCACTTCCGAGCACAAAGGCGTGGAGGGAGATGAGCGTGTGCATGATACTCACCGACGTAGCTCGAATCGGAACCGAAGCTCGTCAAAATGCACTTCTTTCGCACTCTCCGGGAGAGCTACATATTCCACGCGTAGCACATTTGCCACCCTCGAGAGTCGCTCACTCGCTCCCTCAAGGAGCGCGCGTCCTTCGGAACTCGTATCCGCAACAAGTATCACAGCCTCTGAAGGGGCGCACTGTACCTCCTTACGCAACTCCTGTACGAATCGCATAAGCTCTCGTACCTCACCTTCCTTTTTTAGTACGGGAGTAACAACGGTATCAAGCGAAAGCGCATCGCCCTCTGTTACCTCATGCACATTCACTTCCTCCACCACAAGATCGCGGTAGAGCACCGTACCGTGAGGCACCATGAGTGTTGCGAGCGGCTGGCGCACTTTCACTCCCGCAGCGGTTCGCCGCTCAAGGGCCTCAGAGACCACACGACGCGTCGTATCCATTGTTGCAAGCACTTCGGACTCAATGGGTCCCGGTGTGGGCCATGAGGCAAGGTGAACACTCTCACACCTACCTCCGCACCCACGGTACACATTCTCGGCAATAAAGGGGGCAAGTGGCGCAAGGAGCTTACTTAAGGTTAGGAGGACGTACCGAAATGTTTGAGTTGCCTCACGCTGTGCCTCACTCCCTTCCACGCCCTTCAAGCGCTCGCGTGAGCGGCGAAGGTACCACGTCGAGAGGTCTGACGTAAAGTCACGCAAGGTGCGCACTGCCCGCACAGTGTCGTAGCCATCGAGATGCATCGTGACATGTGTGGTTGTTTCATGGAGCCGTGAGAGCACCCACCGGTCAAGTACATGCCGAACCTCAAGCGTTGTGTCGTCCGACACATATGACTCTTCGGATTCCTCGCCTCGATACATACCGTAGAATGCGTAGGTATTCCAAAGAATGTTGATAAAACGATTGTGGAGCTCTTTAAGTTCACCATCCTTGAAGCTCATGTCCTCGGCTTGCATTACTACAGAACCAAGAAGGTAGAGCCTGAGCGCATCTGCTCCATAGCGATCAATGTTTATGAGTGGATCAGTGAAATTGCCTTTTGATTTACTCATCTTGCTCCCATCCTCAGCGAGTACCGTTCCGGTGGTCACACAATGCTTGAAGCTAGCCTTATCAAACAGCAGGACTCCCATCGCGTGCATGTAGTAGAACCAAGTACGTGTTTGGGCGATATACTCCGCAATAAAATCGCCCGGGTAGTTCGCGGGACGATGGATGATATCTCCCAACGCATGTTCACTGGAGACCGGCATAAGACCGGATTCCACCCAACAATCCACCACTTCGGGTATGCGCACGAGCCGTGCACCATCTTCGGCAATAAGGGGGAGGTCGTCGATGTACGGACGATGCAGGTCGAGCTCGTACTCATCGTTATGTGGGAGCGGAACAAAATCGAGTTCGCGCATCTCACCATTGTTGACGTAATCCTTAGTTTTGCCCCGAATGGCTACGCACGCTCCCACATCCGCCCCTCGGGCCACACACTCAGCCATCCAAAGTGTGTACTCGTGGCCAACAATAAGGATGGTTTCGTGAACATACGTTCGTTCGAGCTCGTAGAGCACCTCACCGATGCGCCGCTTCATCGCCACGAGTGTCTCACCGCCGGCACAAGCGTTGGTAAAACGCTCCTCGTACGTGGGGCAAACCTGCCAGATGTCTTTGACAGGTTTCCCGTTGAGTTCGCCAAGCTGCCACTCTGCAAAACGCGCATCGTAGACTATGTCGTCCTTGGAATATCCGATTGCCTCAGCGACACGTTCTGCGGTTTCCCTTGTACGCACAAGCGGGGAGCTTATGATTTTGGTGATACCCCTGCCTTTAAGGGCATGTGCGGCTTCCGTTATTTGCGCGATCCCGCGCTCAGTCAAATGATGCTCGTTCTCTGCCTCGGTACTTACCACACCAAGTACATTATTCTCAGCTTCTCCATGGCGAACCATGAGGTAGGTGTTCCCACTGCGGCGCACATGTGCACGAAGCTCAGAGAGAGATCCGAGGACCGCTGGTCTGCCCGTCACCTCGTGCTTCCAGATGGGGAGCGGGCTCGCCCAAAAGCGATTTCGGCTCACGGTCCAGTCCGGAGCTCCCTCCACGATGTGCTTGAAGCGACCCTCTTTGAGGTGCTCCGGGTACCAATGCACCCCTTCATTCTCACGAAGCATCTTTTCTTTTACCGATTGAATATCAATAAACCACGAGGAGAGCGCGTCATAAATGAGTGCGGTGCCACACCGATAGCAGTGGGGGTAGCTGTGGGAGTGGTCGTGTACCTTGTAGACCAATCCTCGTACGGTGAGGTCGCGCAGTATGTCCCCTCCTCCTTTTTTGTAGTACAAACCACGAAAAAACTCGGGCGCATCGTCGTTGTAGTGCCCTCCCCGATCAAGAAGCTCAATCTGGGGGAAACCGAGTATTTTCCCGAGCTCGTAGTCATCCTCACCATACATCGGTGCAATATGTACTATACCGGTACCCTCGTCGGTGGTGACAAAGTCTGCCGCCTGTATGGTCCACGTCTTTTCGTTCGCTACTTCTTTTGCTTTTGGGATGTCGTACAGCGGCTCGTACGAGAGACCGACAAGAGCACTACCTTTGAAGGTTTCGAGTACCTTTGGTTGACTGTTTTTAAAATGACCCTTGAGCGCTTCGTATCTCGAACTCGCAAGAACATACACAGCTCGTCGCTCTTTACCCGCTGGAGGTACTTCTGTACCCAGAGGAACTGTTGTATCTTGTTCGTTTTCTATCCATGTATCTTCTATCCTTATATATTCTATATTCTCGTTAATCGCGAGCGCCATATTCCCCGGCAGGGTCCATGGCGTTGTCGTCCACGCAATCACGTAGGTGTGCTCATCGGTCACAAACGTTCCAATCGATTGTCCCGATTTGAGCTTGAACTTCACATACACCGCCTTGTCCGTCACCTCTTTGTAGCTATTGTCCATCGCGATTTCCGCCTTCGAGAGCGGAGTCTCACAGTGGGGACAGTAGAGGAGCACCTTCTTACCCTCGTAGAGCCTCCCGTCGCTATGTATCTTTTTGAGTGCACCCCACACAGCCTCGATATAGCTATTGTCCATTGTTTTGTACGAAGCATCGAAGTCCACCCACCGCCCGAGCCGTTCGACGTACTTTTTCCAGTCATTTACAAACTGAAGCACCGCACCCTTCGCCTCACGGTTGAAGACGTCCACACCAAGCGCAAGAATGTCTTTTTTACTTTTGAGTCCTAGCTTCTTTTCTACAATGTTCTCTATGGGGAGGCCGTGGCAGTCCCACCCCCACCGCCGCGGCACGCGGTACCCGCGCATAGTCTTGTACCGCCCCACCACGTCTTTTATTGAAGAGCCGAGCAGATGCCCCATATGGGGAAGTCCCGTCGCAAACGGCGGGCCATCATAAAATACAAACTCACCCTCAGGGGCTTGTTTGGCGAGTGACTTCTCAAAAATACCCCGCTCATACCAATAGGCAAGTATTTCTTCCTCCCTCCGTGCAGTCTCGCTTACCTCCCGACCTCCTTTCGGTTCAGTTTCTATTTCTTCGTTACCCATAGCGCAATCCTAACATACCGACGATTGCAATCGAATAGTGCCACAGTGGCGGGGCTGTTGCCCTACATGTGCCGTGGCGCCTCAATTCCCAAGATTTGCAAGCCATTTTTCATGGTGTACGCGAAGGCGCTCGCAAGCGCCACCTTGTAGGGAGCATATGGTGATCCATCGAGTATGCGCTCCGCCGCATACCAACTGTTCCATACGCCCGCAAGCTCTGTGAGGTAGGTGGTGACGTGGTGCGGCTCAAATTCTTCTGTCGCTCGCGCCACCACCTCCGGAAAACGGTAGAGTAAACGCTCAAGGTCAGTGGTTACCGGAAGCGGTTCGTCGCACGTGGCAAGCACTCCCGCCTCGGCCGCTTTTTCAAGTACGGAGACCGCGCGGGTGTGGGCGTACTGCAGGTATGGTCCCGAGTCACCCTCAAACGAGAGCGACTGCTCCGGATCAAACACGATATTCTTGCCGGATTTTTGCTTAAGTATCGAGTATTTGATAGCCGCCACCGCAACCGCATCCCGTATCGCATCTCTCTCCAATGGAGGTAACTCACGGTCTTTCACTTTCTCCCATGCGCGCGCCCGCATGTCGGAGAGAAGTGATTCTCCTGTAATAACATTGCCTTTCCTTGAGCTCATCTTACCCGATGTGAGAAGAAGCATACCGTGTGATACGTGAAAAAGTTTCTCGCCAAGCGAGGGGCGCAGGAGCGAAAGCACTTTGTATACAACTTGCATGTACTCTTTCTGCTCCACCGCCGTCGTGGTGATTGAGAGGTCGAAATTCCATTTCTCCGCTTTAAGATGAGCGAGACCAAGCTCTTTGGCCTCATAAGTGGGCAACCCATCTTTAGTTATAAACACGCGTGTGTGGAGCCCGTACGGTTCACCCTTAAACACAATCGCCCCCTCACTCTCGGTAAATATGCCTTGCGCAAGGCCCTCCTTCACGAGTGCGCGCCCGGGCTCGGCGGACTCGCTCTCAAAAAAGTAGTAGTCGAAGCGGCTCCCAAGGAGCGCGTAGAGCTCTTCAAAGTGCGCGAGGGAAGCTTCACGTCCACGGCTATACGTTTCCATGAGATTGGGTGCTCGCTCATACACTTTTTTATTGAGCTCGACAATCTCTGTACGAGCGTGCTCGTCTTCTTCGAACGCACGATTCCCCTCGACGTACGCGCGACCCAAATCCTCTATAGATGTAGGATCACCTGCGAACTTCGCGAGGCCCCAGAGCGCCTTTGCGACGTGGAGACCCACATCCCCTTGGTAGTTTGCCCGCCGCACCTCAGCACATGAATATTCAATAAGTCGCGAGATGGACTCGCCCAACGTGTTGCTCATGAGGTGCCCTATGTGGAATGGCTTGAAAGGGTTCGGCTGACTGTGCTCTACCAGCACACGCTTCCCCTCAAGGGCAGTTCCCTTCCCCCACGCATCAGCAAGGGTGAGAATTGACTCGGTTGCGCCTCGAAAGAATTCGCGCGAGAGCGTGAAGTTAATGAAGCCGGGTCCCGCCACCTCACAGCGCAAAACCAAAGGCGGAAGCTCTATACGGGCGACAATACGCTCCGCAACCTCGCGCGGCGGAGCATTCGTCGCACGGGAAAGTGCAAGCGCTACATTGCTCGCATACTCTCCGTGCGCAAGGTCTTTGGGGTGCTCAAGCACAACCTCAATCGGAGGTAACCCGGCATCTCTAATCGCTCGCTCAAGCGCGGTTCGTATATGGAGGACCAACATTGCACAAATATAACAAAAGTGTGCAAAAACGAAAGAAGACTTCAAGACCTAAACATCCCCTCCGCTACAGCACCCCCCTCGTCCTCGGTCCCGTCGCACCGTAGCCGGTGGTTGCGGGAGTGCCTGAGCATACCTTGAGGGTGGCACACTGGAAGCGTTTGAGTGCGGTTTCGGTTGCGCTACCGAAGTACATGGTCTCTCGTCCCGTCGAGCCGTCTCCCGAGAGGGCGACGGGGTAGCCTTTCTTGTTGAGGATCTGTGGGAGGGTACGTACCTGCGGGTGGGTCACGCCGAGGGTAAGCCATGTGGTAATGGAGGCGGTCGCGGAGGGTGTGCCTGTGGAGGGAGGAGTGGCAGAGGATGTGCCGGTGGTGGTGACGTTTGATGCTACCGTCCAG
>JAYRER010000046.1:0-8318 GCA_041908795.1 Minisyncoccota bacterium
AAACCCTCGGAGAAGCAAAGCAGGTTAAGGGCCACTGGTATCTTCGGAGCCTCGTGCCGGATCCAGAGAATCCGGGGGAATCAGTTTTTCGTGGAACCTTGGAAAAGCGCCAACGCAAAGTAGCAGAAGACTTAGAGACTGCGTTAGGAGTACCAGTTTGTTTGGACAATGATGCAACCATAGTAGGACTGGGAGAAGCGCACTACGGAGCGGGAAGGGGATTCTCTATCGTTGCATACCTCACAGTATCGACAGGTGTCGGAGGTACACGCATTGAGGAGGGAAGGGTGACCCGGTCTGCCTTTGGCTTCGAACCGGGACATCAAGTGCTGGACATCGACAAAACAGTGTTTCCCACACTTGCAGCTGACGAAGCAGAAGAGCTTATCTCTGGTACGGCAACTGCGGAGCGATTCGGGAAAAAGGCATACGAAGTCACCGACCCGAAAGTTTGGGATGAACTTGCACTCCTTTTGGGATACGTGCTCAATAACGTTGCGGTGTTTTGGTCCCCCAACGTCATCGTACTTGGTGGCTCGATGATAGTGGGCAATCCTGCAATATCCGTAGAGCGAGCAACAGAGCATTTTGATAGACTATGTACGATATTCCCTAATAAACCCCTTGTGAAGAGGGCAGAACTCAAAGACGTGGGTGGGTTGTATGGTGCACTTGCCCTTTCCAGTGAGATATTTCCATAGTTAATATGGCTTAACAAAGCCATATTGTTCGCCAAAAAGAACCACTACACAACAGAAGATACTGGACGTCAATAGATTCCTGTGGTATAGTTACAAATGCCCCCAATGCGACTATTCGCTAGGGGTTTTTCTATTGCCAGCTAAGAATCGGCTCATCATAGGATCTGTACTAGCAACGCTCATTATTGTGGGAACTTCTTGGGTCAATCCCGTTATGGTCACCACAACCTCTCCCGCGCTTCCAGCACAAGTTGCACGGGCCAGTGAGAGAGAATTAACCGCTCCACAGGAGCTCGTTACTCCCGAGGACATACGAGGACCTAAAGTGGCAGGTGATTCGCAAAACGTGGAAGAAAAGGTTCGCGAATACTTCAAGGACGAGCCGGTACTCGTTGCCATTGCACGGTGCGAGTCGAACTTCCGCCAGAACGACACTACTGGCAACACACTACGCGGTCGTGTAAACCCGGCTGATCTTGGGGTGATGCAGGTAAATGAGAAGTACCATGCGGCTACCGCGATAAAACTTGGTCACGATCTTCACAGCATAGAAGGTAACCTCGCGTACGCAAAGTATCTCTATGAATCACAGGGGACGCGCCCATGGAATGCGAGCCGCCACTGTTGGCGGTTGTACTAAAAAACAGCACCCAACGCACTTGCACGAGGTGGCATATGGAATGTAGTGTGTACACACAGTGCACACGTAACTTAATTTTTTGCATGCCTCCATTACTTAAAAAATCACTCAAGATCGGTGTAGGTGTGTTTCTCATCCCACTCGCTTTTCTTACAGGAAAGATATGGCCGTGGTGGCAGGAGCAACCATTGCCAGTAAAGATCATATCCGCACCGTTTGTGCTTCCAGTCACGGGAGTAGTGTTTGTAGTATCGTTCTGGTATAACGATCTATAACTGCGCACTCATTCACAAGCAATTGACATTATTTTAAGGTAAGGTATAACGGTACGAGTCAAGGTAAGGTCAAAACTGAAAGGATCAGTGGTGTACAAATTTCTGAATTTGCTTCCTGTTTGCTTCTGCATGGTGTTTGTTGCTCCGTCCTACGCCGAGGAGGCACAGGAGAGCGGCGATGTATCGTCTACCATCATCCACAACATCGAACTATCGCTCTACGCCGGAACACCCTTAGCGATGGGAGGGTCAGTAGGTTCCAGCGGGGAATTCTCCAGTCGCCAAGGGCCCGGCTCCGGATGGGAAGTGGGCTCAGTGGCCAGTTACCCTCTCCTGCAAAAAGGTGACTGGACGTTTGGTATTGCCGGGGGATTCTGGCACCAATATCTGAAAACCGCAATCAGCGACAGTAAGAGTGGGGGGACCGAAGGGTCGGTCACCACATACGCTCCCGGGTTTGGTGGGTTTGCGGAGTATCAGTTTGACAAAGATTGGTCAGGACGCGCAACTTCGCTTGTGGGTCCCGCATACGTTGATTTTCACGATCAGCGCTCAAACGGGAACTCGTGGGCGTTCAGTCCACGCGTAATTCTCGAAGCTGCGTACTGTTTTCACAATCAGAGCAGTGTGTGTGCAGGACCATACATGTCAGGGTGGGGTGTACTCCCGCTCAATGCAAAGGGTGAACCGGGGGGAAGGAATGTGAGCGGCGGAAGTATGTATGGAGGTACAGTGGGACTAACTATTCGATTCTGAAAACGGACGTTCGATGCCGCGCGGAACCTTACCGCGCGGCGAACTTTTTTAAACAATCAATACTCAAACTTACAGTGATGATCTTAAAACTCACCATTATAAAGCCAACACCTATGGGGGAAAGTAGGGGAAAGCTACGGGTAACTAGTATCATTTCCTGGCAAAAGCAGTACCACGTATGTCGCACAATATATCTTTTGCGCAATAGCGTACTTTGTCCTTGGCCGTAAGATGACAGGTCTGCTGGAGCGTGATTTAAGAACACTACTTTACCGCTGAGTAAGAACCGACTATAACTATCTGTGCTTACGGCGAGCATGCGCTCTCTCAAGACAGTAATACACCGCAAGTACTCGACATTTCCTGCCCTCCGATACTTTGAAAATGTCGAGTGGTTCATTTTTCGTGCTTGTATGACTTGCAGACTCTACTGCAAACAGTGCTCGTGCGTTGACGAACGACTTGTGCGATCCTTTGAGTACTGGACAGACGTTTTTAACGCTAATCAATCAAGTCCCGCACCAGAAACCAAGAAACGCGACTTGCGCAAGGTACGTCTTCGCTGTGTCACTCGTTGGTACAGGTAGTGAGTCGTATCTGCAAGGATTACCATTCGAACACACTAGTTCAGAAAACGCGACATATTGTTGAATTTACGAAATTCAACGAGTAAGCCGATACATGTAGTGATATAAGTTAATGTCGCACAATATTTTAGGAACTTTATTTCCTTGCAATATGCTTGTACTACACAAGCACCATTGCGGCACTCTCGAGAACCCCCACTATGCTCCCTTTGTGGTATGTCTCGTGAAGTGCTTTTGGATGGTGTCTTCGAGCGCATTTTTGAAGCGAATCGCATGCTCGCGGGTGAGGACAACTTCGGAGACCAGTGTCCCCCGCCCCTCCTCCGGGCGAACGTAGGCGAACTGAAACGAGACCTCTTCATTCGTCACGTTTATCTTTGCGATGTTCGCAAACACCGGCTTACTGTCGGGTGCAATGTGAATAGTGATTTGCTGAGGTGTAGGAACAGTCATTGTAGTCAATTTAATTCTACTTCAATAATATTTTGCACAAAAAATAAGTGGGGTGCGCGTTTGGTTAGTGTAGCACAATTTTATTGACTAATTTCTTATAGTAGGACCACAGTCATGTACTATGTTGCATTACCCGTGCTGTTCCTGTAAATTCTTATCAGACTATTGACAAATCACTTGAAAATTGGATGTGACATGGACGCTGATGAATCGCAAACACCACATTTACTCGTACGAGACCTGCAACAGGTAGTGCCGTTCATACAGGCATTGACAAATGGCGAAAAAACGCTTACGGGGTGGCTTTCTAGTATTCCGGGGAAGCATGGATTCAGTCTACAAAACAGCTGGGCAAAAACTGGCAACAAGCGCTTACCGCAAAACGTTGCAAAAGAGCTCAGGAAGTTACTAAGAGTTTCTGTTCAATGTTTCGGCACCTCATCAACTAACGGAGCCCGTTGTACGGTTATGTTGGCTGGGGGCAGAACTTCGAAGGGAGGCTACATCACAAAGGGTTCAGGAAATTCTGTTAAGTTCTTCTGTTCCCAATCGTGCAGCAACTATCCTGTGGTACAAGCTACCACTGCTTCGGTACTCGCTGTAGACCCACTTGTGTCGCTACCGTCTACCCCACCTATCGCACCCCAACCTCAATCTGACACACAACCAGACCCGACACCAATACCACTGAACGAACAAGAGGTTGTACGAAAGTTCAATGAAATTATCCTCTGGATACGAAAAATACATGACGCAGTCACCGACCTCCGACAGGGACAACTGACACTTTCACAGGAGATTTCTGTTAGGGACGCAGTGCACATTCCCGTTTCCACAAAAACGAGGTACGACTCTGATCACGCAATTCCAGAAGCGCGAAGGGGAACAAATGGGAAAGGAGGTCAGTGTGTGAACTCTCAACCCATTGATGTGGTAAGACAATTCAAAAGATTACTTGAAAAAGAGTTAACAAAAGGCTGGAGTCAATGGCCCGAAGGACGCCTTCGGAAGCTGGTGGGTGATGTGCTTAACACCAATGAGAAGAACGTGGATTTGCCAAGTAGGGAGTGGAAAACAAAAAATGAATTTGTCGAAGAGACAATTGCTAAGAACTTGAATTCGTCATAGACAATGCAAATGTGAGCGGGCGCAACACATAACGCGCCCGCCGTTTTTTTACATGGTTTCTACAGGTAATCCATCGGGTTGAGGTATGCGGTATAGGCGGCAACCGGAATTTGTGTGGAGGAGCACCCTGTCACCTTGCCGGTGAAGTCTCCCAACCGTTGGACCTTCACGCCGGCTTTCGCATAGACTCCAAAGTGGAGGTGAGGACCCGTCGAGTAGCCGGTGTTGCCCGAGAGGCCGATGAGGGCGCCTGTGCCCACGCCCTGCCCCGTACCAACACTTATGGCGGAGAGGTGCGCGTAGAGCGTTGAGAGGCCATTGGGGTGATCCACGAGCACCCACTTGCCGAAGCTGTAGCACCCGGATGTCTGGTCGGTGTCGCCTGTTGCGCGCACCGTACCGGTCAGCGCCGAGGTGATTTTGGTGCCGACTGATGCGCGAAAGTCCACGCCATTATGGCCTTTACCATTGTACGCACCTGCTTGGGCAAACGCGGTGTTGCCGAAGTACTGCGTGATACAGTGAGCATTTCCAAGTACGGAGGTGTACGCCGGACAGCTTGCGACGTAGCTGGGCTCAAAGGGCCACGCCAGTGCACCACTCCCTGCGACCGGCACCGTGCTCTTGTCGAGCACAAACTTTAGTTGAGCTTCGTAGGATGCAAGTTCACGTTCGAATTGCTCGCGCGCGGCTTTCCGCTCAGCGAGAAGTTTTTGATATTCGCTCTCTTCACTCTTAGTTTCAGTGAGAAGGCGGTCTTTCTGTGTCCTTGTTGTGTCAAGCGCTTTTTTCTCCCCGGAAAGCTCATCATAAAGGCCCGCAAGCTCTGTTTTTTTCTCCTCCGAATTCATCTTAGCAGACGCGTATTCCTCTTCCAACGACTTTAGTAGAGTGATTTCTTCGCGGAGAGACTCAATTACCTGCTGTTGTGCTGCTACCGTGTCCCACACCTCGGCAATCGAACTGTGTGTAAGGAGCGTTTCGATGATACTCGCCTGCTCAAGCTCATCAACCGCACGGAACGACTCTCCTATCGCATCAGTGTTCTTTAGTATCTCCAATCTTTTGACCTCGATTTCTCGAGTAAGCTCACGTATCTCGAGGTCGGTGGCACCTATCTTTGTTTCGGTTGCGCGAATCTCTCCCTGCAGTTTCTTTCTCGATATATCCAATGTGTTGATAGCTTTTTGAAGAGTCTGTTTTTCAGCACCCACAACAGTAAGCTCCTGCTCGAACTTTGCAATCTCCGCCTCAATACGCGCAAGCTCAGTACGCTTGCTACCGATTTTCTCTCGCAATTCCGCCACGCTCTCCTCAGCGCGCACAGAATCCGCCAAAGAAACCGTGAGAAAACCTATAGAACCCAACACAAGTGCGCATATGAGTATTGGTTTCATGATACAGAGGACTGTGTGAACGTGAGGAGACTCACCGCATGTTCAAGGCGCGCAAGACACTCATTCTTCCCGAGCGCCTCGCACAGAAGAAATGGATCGGGAGATTTATCGCAACCTGAGAGCGCAAAACGCATAGGCCAGAGTACGTCTCCTCTTCCTTTTGCCTCCGCGTAAGGCCAAACTGCCTCGCGCACCGCGTCCTGCTGGAGCGGTTCTGGGAGGTCGTCAATACGCTGCTTCACCTGCTCAAGATGCTCCCGCGCCTCACCTGCATTTTGTGTTCCTTTAAAAAGGAGGCGCTCAACTCCGTAGGTGGGACGGGTCTCATAAAACAAAAAGTTACCGGCCGCAACTGAACGTAAGAACTCACCATACGTAGAGTATCGTTCGAGCGCATCTCTGAGCACCGCTTCGCTCGTTCGTAGCGTACGAGCGAGCTCCACATGCTCACAGAGCTTCTCTGTAAGATCGGTAAGAATTACAGAGTACTCGCGTCGCTTGAGATGCTCACGATTCATCCACTTCAATCTTTCTGCATCAAAAATTGCCCCACCTCTTTGGAGGCAAGACAGGTCGAATGCATTCACGAGCTCATCTTTGGTAAAAATCTCTTGATCTGTGCCGGGGTTCCAGCCCAAAAGCGCGAAAAAGTTTATGAGCGCTTCCGGTAGGTACCCCTCCTCAAGATACTCGGAAACCGCCACCGCGCCCCTACGTTTTGAGAGTTTCGACCTATCTGGCGCGAGCGTGAGCGGTATATGCACGTACGCGGGGCGTGCATAGCCAAGCGCTTCTTGAATAAGAATCTGACGTGGTGTATTGCTCACGTGATCTTCGCCCCGAATAACATGGGTGATCTCCATGTCGTGATCATCCACCACCACTGCAAAGTGAAAAAGTGGATCAACCACACTTCGGGCAATCACAAAATCCCCAAGTTCGGTGGTATCGAACGTGATTGACCCCCGTACCATGTCATCAAACGTGATGACAGTGCCTGGATTTCGGAGTCGCACCACCTCCACTGTCTGTGTAGCGTCCTCCTTACTCGGCTCACGTGATACGTACGCTCGCTCCTCATCTATAAGGCGTGCAAGTTCAGCGCTATGTCTTTTCAAATTTTCGCTCTGACGTGACACGCCGTCGTTATCAAGTCCAAGTGCGTGGAGTCCGTTTAAAATATTAAGCTCAAACTCAGGCTTTGAGCGAACTTTGTCGGTGTCTTCAATACGCACAAAAAACAATCCCCCGTTTCGACGCGCAAATAAGTAGTTAAAAAGCGCGGTGCGTGCGGTGCCCACATGGAGCATACCGGTGGGACTTGGTGCAAGTCGTGTGCGAACTTGAGTAGATTGGTTCATATCTATACTCATTATTTTTCGTGCTCAAGCGCGATGCGGATAATTTCATTGGCTATTACCTTTGCCGCATCCGGACGTTTGAACTTGCGTGCACCTTCGACAAGACTCATTTGAACCTGTGTATCACCAAGCACTCGATGTACTTCGGCTATCAAAATGTGTGGAGTAAAATTATTCTGTTCTATAACTACACCACCCCCTGCACGCGCATACGCAAACGCATTGTGTCGCTGGTCCCGGCTCACATGCTCAGGAATGGGGACAAGTATTGCGGGTTTTTCCCAGTTTGCAATCTCAAAAATCGCTCCCGATCCAGCACGCGAAATCACAAGAGAAGCCACGCCAGCGGCCATACGTAAGGCAAGTGCATTCAAAAATGGATAGGGGTGGTAGCGGTGCTTCTGGGGATGCTTTTCTAGAATCACGTCAGTAATCGTTGTGTGCGATGTAAACAATTCTTTCCCTGTTTGGTGAATCACCTGGTAGGTGTTCAAAAGCTCCGGAAGTGCACCAACCACAACCTCGTTTATCGCCTGTGCACCTTGACTGCCACCCATTATAAGCAATGTGGGCACATCCTTATTAAGTTTAAGATATTCGTGCGCACCCTGCACCGCCACATCGAGAAGCTCAGTTCGTATGGGGTTTCCGACATACGCAATTTTCTCCGGAATAGGGAAGAATGTCGCCGCCTCGGGGTAGCTCACCGCAATACGTTTTGCGAATCGCGCCATATTGAGGTTTGCACGCCCCGGAATAGCATCCGAATCATGTATGAAGATGGGGATGTTAAAGACTCGTGCAGCAAAGACAGTCGGCACCGACGAGTATCCACCTTTACTGAACACCATGTCCGGCATTACGCTCCACATATGTCGTACGGCCTGTAGAGCACCCCGCAGAGAGACAAAAGGATCGGTTATATTGAGAAGTGAGAAGTATCTTCGTATTTTTCCTGCTTGCACCTCTCGAAATTCTATTCCGTTTTCATACAGAAGTGCCGGGTAGTAGGGTTTGTCG
>JAYRER010000047.1:0-7433 GCA_041908795.1 Minisyncoccota bacterium
AACACAGGAGTGCTTCTGCAGCAAAGCTACCTGTTGTTCTGTGAATGTAGTTCGCATAGATGCTTCTGTTAGTAGTACTAAGACTAACCTAAGGAAGCAGCTGTTGCGTTGTTTCTGTCCACTTTTTGGGGGACAGATCATCTGTGCGGACAGGGGGAATCGGACCCCCACCTGCTGCTTGGAAGGCAGCCATTCTACCACTAAACTATGTCCGCGTGAGGGCATCCTACCAAAAGTTCGTCCTCTCTGCACGCTCCCCGCACATACGAAACATCATCCACTAAAGAGAAAAGATAATGGAACAGTGAGTGCACCACCATACTCTGTGTATGATTGCTATGCTTGCATAGCGTTAATTTGTTTGTAAGAGTGCGCGTGTCTTTTCAACAACGGTCTGAAAAAAAGACGGCGTGGGAGTAGCATTTTCAAGTGGCACATCCAGACCTTTTGGTGCATCGGTAAGAGCCACACCGGCATCGGCAGGTGTGGTTGTACTGGAAACATCAAACACAACCGGTATTCCGTTCACAAAAAAACCAGAGAGTACAGCACTCTCCGAAGCCGTCACCGTGACACTTACGGCATGTGCAGTGAGTGCACTGTCACATTTTTGTTCCGGTTCTGGAATTAAGAGGTGTATGGTCACTTGTTCGGGATACGACTCTGCCACAACGCCTTCTGCACGCACCGTGTGACACGCAGTTGGTGTGTAGTACACTCCACTATACGTATGAGTGTTTCCCTTTACCACATCAAGCACCAGCACCCTATCCAATTGGGGCATTTCTTGCGAGTGCAAGGGTGGTACAGGTGGTAGTTCGGTACTCGTCGAGCTCGCTGTTTGCTCCGATACCTGCACAACATCTGCTTCCGCGTCTATTGTATTATTTAGAAGCATTTTCAGCTCAAAAAGTAAGTCATGTGCCCTCGCGCGCAATGCAGCATCATCCTCATTGTCACCTGCAAGCTCGGCCACTTCCGCTCTCACTACCAGTGTTTTTGCCTCTGTAAAGCGTTTTTCAAGATCGGCCGACCACGTCGTGCTCGAGAGACTATCTTGCTTATACAAAGAAATTTCAGCAATAAGCGACTCAATAGTTTCTTCGCGTACCTGCTCCACCAACATACTGGTGGAAGCAGAGGTGACTAAGAACTCGCCCTTCTCAAGCTCGGACTCCTCATCCTTTTGTGTTTCGACGAGCACTTCCATGCCTGTAGACACCACCGCAGAAGTTGGTAGAGAGATCGCAAGTGCATCGCCCACCCTACGGAGCGTTGCGATGCGCTGTGCGTCGCGAACAACGCTGCGGTACATGTGGTACGCACCTTTAACATCTCCAGCTACTTCTAAGTCTTCTGCCTCCTTCAATATGTCTGAGAGCGTACCAAGCTCCACACTAATATCTTCAGTAATATCGATACTTTGCTTTTTTAATTGCTCGAGTGTTTCGTACGCTTGTTCTTTCGATCGAGCCAAATCTTCTCTGGCAATAGTAAAGTCAGGCTCGGAAATACCTCCCGTGATCGGCACTGCAGTGTTCGTATCCAATAATTCATGGTCAGGTATCGCGCCTTCGAGCACGCTTTCAGCATCTCTCCGCACATTCGCTACTCGCTTTGATGCGGAACGTACTTGCTTCACGACGTGCTTCACGCGGTTACTCGCTTCAGACGTGGAACCTGATTCCTCTTCATCCTCTTTTTCAACAATGATGCGGGCAAGCGCCTCCTCGTGCGCCTCCAAAGTCGCCTCCAGTTCCTCGCTGCGTTCGACCGCAACAAGCGGCGTCACTTTGCTTACCTCGACAAGCGCCATTTCTGCCCGCTGGGTATGTTTTTCAAACTGGACCGTGACAATGTTCTCTACGTTTTCATCAACCCTACCCTCTTTGGCAAGTGTTCCAAGCTCCTGCAACCTTCGCTCAACGCGTGCCTTTTGCCATTCCACCTGCTCCAAATCATCCACGATGATTGCTGATTGAACCTCCTCATTGAAGGAGACTTTTATCGGGTAAAGCATTTCTCCCGGCAAAGAGTCCTCTGCTGCATAGGAAACCCCCGCACCGCTCATCACAAGTGCAAGTATGATTGTTGCGGGCACGTGGCGTGTGCTCCATTGGCGAAAAAAAGAGCCCGCTGTAAACATCCCCTTGCGACGCACGTTATCCGCCCGTCGAATTGGCTTGTAGGAGAGGTACTCGCGGACATAGTCGCGCATACGCTCATACTCAACATCTGACAATACGATGTCTTTTGTAGCCCTTTCCAATTCTCTTTCTAGATTACTCATGTTTATTGCGAGTCTTTTTTGCTACGATTTTCTTTTTTGAAGTCGTTTTTTTCTTATGTGTGGACTCTCTCTCCGCTGAAGGAATTTTTCCGTCCACGTGCGTTCGTAACCATCCAAGCCCCCTGTGAATACGCACTGAAATAAGATTGACCGATTCATTAAGTATGGAGGAAATTTCTTGCGGCATGAGCCCATCTACATACCGGAGAATGATTACCTCTCGATATGGGTTTGGCATCGCTTCCACAAGCTCAAGCACCCTTCCCGCATCAAGCGAAAACTCCGTGTCCTCACGTCCGCCCGTACGCAACTCCTCGAAGCTACCCTCCGGAACATCCGCTTCGTCAAGAAGTGCATCGAGAGACTCGGGCTTCTTTCTCCTATACTCGTCTATAATTAAGTGATTGAGGGTTCTGTAGAGGAATGGTTTGAACTCCTCGACCTCGTTACCTTTAACAATATAGTCCCAGGTACGGGTGAACGCCTCTTGGACAATCTCTACGGCACGCTCACGATCAGATACCCTATAATAACAGTGCCGAAACAGGGCCCCTGCGTGTTTTTCAAAAGCCTGCAGAAATGCCTGTTCTTGATTCATCCATCACTTATACCATTAGACGGACAGCGTGGCATCCTCTTTCATTCTGTGTGTACGTTCCATATAAGGTGGTACGTGTAGGTGGTTCTATGACGCTTGTAATAAGAACGTAATCGGTAATGTCGAAATATTCGTCATTAATGCGATTATTTCACTTAAGGGACAAAGTAGTGTGCTTTGTCGGGGTGCCGAGAATCGAACTCGGGTCTCGCGCTCCCAAAGCGCGTATACTACCACTGTACTACACCCCGTATTGTATGCACCCCGACGATCGGGGTGCCGACTGAATATCAAGATTGCGAACTCGGGTCTCGCGCTCCCAAAGCGCGTATACTACCACTGTACTACACTTTGGTCGCCTCCGAGGCATGTTTGATCCACAGAAGAGTAGCACTCATGCACTCAATCTGCCACTATGATGTGATTAATACATTGTGTAACATTCGCACGTACACCTTTTTGTTAATAGGCTGTATGTAGACGATGGCAAGGTCTATTGTCCAAGACTTACATGCGAGTCGTGGATTCAAAACTAGGTATGTTTCGATAATGCGCGCGAGACGCGCACATTTCGCTTTATGCATATGGTCTTCTGGTCGGTAGGCATCCACACCATCGGGAACCATGCCATCGTTGCACTCCGTGGTCTTCACCTCAACAAAATGTGTACGCCCGTCCTTTTGCGCCACAAGGTCGATTTCTCCCCACGCACGTCTAAAGTTTCTATCGATTATGACAAATCGACGCTGTTTAAGGTACATTTCCGCCATATACTCACCCAACTTGCCTATCGTGAGGTGACGACTTTTCGACATATTATGGACACTTTACTGTCCTTTATACACATATACACTTAGTTATCCACAGGTAATATGTTTCTCACCATTTGTGCATAATCTACAACGATTTTTTTACACACTTTTCAAAACAACAAACTTCGCATACTCCTATTTACCATAAACAAGAACCTCGCTATTACTAAGAGATCGTACGTATTTTTGAAAGTAACCGAACCTAGAATGTGCCCCACCTCAGTCTCGGAAGTAGGTAGAATGAGGCACTTCAAGGGGTTCTTTGGCGACGTTTCATAATTCAGACCGAAGCATCTCAGTCTAGTTTTCAAAGAAGCAAGGCGGAATGTTAATCCCGCCTTGCAATGAGTTCGTCAGCTTCTTTTCTCGAGATCTCTCCGTGCACGAAACAGTGTTCATCGTCTTCCGGCTGACAACAATCGCAAAAGTTGTCGTATTCCCAAAAGTAGTATACGCCGTTCCTATTACGGAATACGTGTTTACCATCCCAATGAGCATAGGGGCGGAGACATTCTCCAAGGTCATCTCCGACATGCATGTCGAATTCCCTCCGCGGTACGCAAATACCGCACGTATTATTCGTCATGTTCACCTCCTATAGGGAGCCTACCAAATTTTGGTTTTTCGTAAAGACTGTAGCCAACAATGCGTCCCGATCACTTGAGATGGCACTAAAGTGTGCGGGTAGGGAGACGCTTCGCTATCTCACTCTTTGGAAACCCATGGTTTTCCAGCGCTCGCCTTCGTGGACTCAGGCTCACTGCCTTCCTACACAGGGAACTACCATTCCCCGACCCCCTCCCCGTTCGATTCTCTCTACCCGCTACAAACGGCAGCGGCCGGAGAGATAAACATCTCTCCGGCCGGCCGATTTGTGCGGGTAGGGAGAATCGAACTCCCGTCTCGTCCTTGGCAAGGACGCATCATACCACTAAACTATACCCGCAATGGGTACAAGTCTACTACAATTTCCTCTGTGACTCAATTCTCGACTCCAAAAACACACGCAAATCAATATTCCACCCCGTTTCCCTGGCAACAAACATCAAGTGATTGACTGCTACCACTGCAATAGGCGCTTGTAGTACCTCTATTTTTCTCGTGTGGTGATCCAAGGCTATGGCAATGTCTCGAAACGCAATCAAATCAACTCCGCTTAAACAATAGGCGCTCGGGAGGATATTAAGACGCAATTCGTAGTTTGATAGCAAAGTCAACATCTCACGTGCATGCTGTGAAAAGTCATTCGCCACGTGATCACAGGTGAGTAGTTCTATTCTTGACTGTGCCTTTATTGCCACTTGCAAACAATGTTCGAATTCAACCACGCGTTCGCGACCGGTCCCAAGAACTGAAAGGAGAATTGATGCGCGTTCACCCTTGTGGCTTAGGAAATACTGCTCAATCTCCGAATCAAAATCGTTTATACTATGAGTGATCTTGTCGCCTTCCAATACCCTCCCATTTACCGATTGTGCATTAATAGGAAGCAGTTTTGATTGCAATAACGCCACTTTCTGTGCCACTGCCTCTGTATCAATTAAGTACTCCCAGTGTTTCCCCACCTTTTCACGTGTAACGATACCTTGCCGCTCGAGACGTCCCACAATGGAATGGACGCTTGTTCGTGCCACATTTGCTCGCGACGAAATTATCGTCATTTTCATTCTACCGAAAGTCACCAGCGCAAGGAAAACTCTGATTTCCCTCGCGTTAAGTCCTAAGAATTGTAGCTGATCAGTAAGAAACTGCACCTTATGATTGTACATCAGACGAAATTTTCGTCAATTGGATGTTGCTTGTTGTAAAAACATACTGTATGTTTTTATGCAGACATAAAATCGGTCTGAACAAGGAGAATCCAGGTGCTGATAAACTTAGATACTACTTTCCATGCTGGAACGTACCACGAGCTTTACATCGAGGCATTACGATTACTTCAATTTAGACCACGTACAATTAAAACAATTGTTTTAGGTCCAGTAACAACTGGTGGCTTCGAAAATGTTCACGCGAATCTTGAAAAACTTCATAACCGTGCACAACTGATTAGCGGATACGGTGTTGATGTGCTAAATATCGTGTCTTTTCATCACGCCCTCGCTCATATTGTGCAACTTACGAATGTTGAAGGCTATCCACACAGTATTCTCGATAAATTTTCTGTGCCACTCATAACATCCGGTGTATTCAACTATTTGACGTTTTTAGAGGGGTTCCAATCAAGCTATGGCTGTCTCATTGAGCACAAGGCCGCACTAAGCAACAGAATAGCGATCGCCATTATCTCCTAGCCCTAACGGGCTAGATTTGTTTGTGCCCTTCAGAACTCCACTATTCCTAAACGGCACACATACGCACACTTATAGGAACCTTAGGGTAGGCTTGTGTGTCTCGATCTGCTTAACAGCGTTCCACCGTCCTCGTCAAGCAATATCTTGTGTAGGCACGCTAGTACTATCAACGCTCACTGCACTCGGTGCTCCCGTCAGGACTCGAACCTGAAACGACAGTTCCGAAGACTGTTGTGATATCCATTTCACCACGGGAGCGTACGCGGTATTGTATATGAAATGTGAAAGAAATGCGATAGAATGCCACCATGTCAACATTGTCTGGAAAAATACCAACGCCCGTTACACGTGTAACGGATACTCTGCAAGCAGCTGGTTTCGAGTCGTACCTCGTGGGCGGCTGTGTGCGAGATCTTCTCCTTCATAAGGAGCCAAAAGACTGGGATATTACGACCAATGCTCGGCCAGAGGAGATTCAGGCTCTTTTCGAGGAAACGTACTACAACAACAGCTTTGGGACTGTGGGCGTTGTTCATGTGGACGTTACTGAACCTCGACTCAAAGTCATTGAGGTGACGCCATACAGAAAAGATGGAGTGTACAGCGACGCACGTCGACCGGATGATGTCGAATTTGGCGTTTCCCTTGAGGAAGATCTTGCTCGTAGAGATTTCACAATCAACGCAATCGCTCTTGATGTTAGTAAAGGACATACCATTGACCCACATAAAGGACATGTCGATCTTGACGCGAAACTTTTGCGCGCAGTTGGAGATGCTCGCACCCGTTTCGACGAGGATGCGCTGCGCATGCTCCGTGGGATCCGCCTCGGCGCAGAGCTCGGCTTTGCTATTGAACAGAAGACGTTTGAAGCAATAGCATTACTTGCTCCCAAGCTTTCCCACATAAGCAAAGAACGCATACGAGACGAGCTAATTCGCACTGTTATGTCGCCGCGGCCCATGGAGGCACTGTTTCACATGAAACAGACCGGTCTTTTACACTATGTGCTACCCGATTTGGAGCGTGGAATCGGGGTTACTCAAAACAAAGCGCATTCGTATCCAGTTTTTGATCACCTTATCCGTGCATTACAACATGCCGCTGACAAGGACTGGCCCCTTGAGGTTCGACTTGCGGCTCTTTTTCACGATATTTCTAAACCAGAGTCACGACGCGTTACACCTGCAGGCGACGTAACATTCTACGGTCACGAGGTTACCGGTTCACGTGTAACGCGCAGAGCATTGGTAGACTTGAGGTTTCCCAATGATATAGTCGAAAAAGTGGTCACAATGGTGCGCTGGCACATGTTTTTTAGTGATACGGAATCAATAACCCTTTCAGCCGTGCGTCGCATGATTGCGAACGTGGAAACTCCTTCTGCGCGAAATTTAGACAAGTACGCCTCACCGCTTCGCGGAGCTCCTCTACAAGAG
>JAYRER010000048.1:0-105806 GCA_041908795.1 Minisyncoccota bacterium
TCACATTGAGGCACCGTTCTGCCCACGTACACGTACACGAACAAGCGACCTTACGGTCGCTTGTTGTCACGTGGTGCGGGGCCTGTCTTAGGTCACGCGTTGCAAGGCGGATGCGTCGCGCCGCTCCTTATCCGCCAAGCACTCTCGACCCCGCCTCGCCCGTCGCCCTGCGACATGGCTCCGGCCTGCAAATCCAGACGAACGGTGCGAAGGCACCGTTCTGCCCACGTACACGTACACGAACAAGCGACCTTACGGTCGCTTGTTCTCACGTGTTGCGGGGCCTGGATTTGCACCAGGGCCTCAAGGTTCTTTTTCACTCTACGTTTCCGTAAAGAATGGACTATACCATGATCCACGAGGGACCCTCCCATTGTAGTCTCTGAACCTTCCCAGCACTTTCTAATATGTGACACCTAGTTGAAACTGATGCGCATACCGCATCCACATTCAATTCTTGGGTCATATCCTAGAAAGTGCTGGGCTTGGCTGCTGATTACCGAATCCTCATGATTTTCGCACCATCACGCCCAACCATTCGGATCACGTTGTGGTTCACGAGGCTCTCACGGCGTTCCAGCAATTTCGGGAGTTTTCCACCGGTTGTTGCCAACTGGGGTCACACTTTCGCATGAGCCTTGCGAGCTACTACTGCTCTACCCCGCAGGGTTAAGCTAAAGTAGCACATGTACATGGGTGTACGCAAGGTTATCAAACGTGTGTGAATAATTGTACAAAACATTTCATCTATTTACCTGAATAAGTTGGTACAATACTATACATGGCAAAACCCTTACAACGTGCCCGCGCTATCGCTCTGCGTAAGCTGGGCCTAAGTATTAGTGAAATTGTTGTTCGCATCGGTGAATCCAAAAGTACGGTCAGTTATTGGTGTCGTGATGTGGAACTCACGCAGTCACAGATACACCAAATCACTCGGCGAGGAAGACGCAAAGCTAACGACGCGTCACTGCGTTCCGCAGAGAAGCAAAGAAAACAGAGGATACTCCGTACGAAATCACTCCGACAACAAGGAGCCCGCAGAGTCGGAATCCTCAATGAACGTGAGCTATTTCTCTTTGGGGTTGCCCTGTACTGGGGAGAGGGATACAAAAAATCAACGAGTGAATTTGGATTTACGAACTCTGACAAAGCGATGCTTTTGACTTATATACGATGGCTTCGCCTTCTCGGCGTACACTCCGAACAGCTTATACTTCGAGTTACGGTGAATCGGCGATATGCCGCTCGTGCGAACAAGATTCAGACATATTGGTCGAACGAGCTTCATGTGCCTCTTTCGCAATTTACAAAACCCAGTATCGTACAAATAGAAAGTACAGTCCAATATCCGTGCAATACAACGTATGTCGGCACAGTGCGAATTAAAGTAAGGAATGGAAGTCACCTCCTACAGTACGTACTTGGAGCAATAGCTCGTGTTGCCAGGAACTCATCACCTGCACACCTGCGTACTACACGTACTTAAACTCATTGAAGACCGATGCGTAGAGCTCGATCACCCTGCGCGCCTCGCGCTGAGTCAAAATAAAGTCGGAGCCGGCATGCGCGATGCGGTTTCTAATTTTATGTGCCTCCCATGCCGCATCTATGGTTTCGAAGTCGCCCCGTGACACCTGCTTTAGCTTTTCTCCAAGCGAGGGGCCTATATACCCAATGCGACTCACCAGCTCATCGAGCATAATGTCCGCTTCAATAATTGCAAGCCGCCAGTCACTTGGATTACCACTACTCACATGAGTAACAATTCGATCCCATCGTTCATTTTTCATGGGCACCACATCCTTGGGGATCGCTTCCTTGATACGGCGTGATTCGGACGCGCGAATTTGATTTGTGCGGAAGGTGACATAGGCGATACCAAACAAAAACAGAAGTGAGAGCACAGCACCTACTACAAGCACCACGGTAAGCAGACGTGACACTACGTTCACAGGAGTAGCACTCTCAAGTACGTCTTCAATCACCCACCCCTCCACATTGTTTTCCGAGGTAATGAACCACCACCGCGCCGGCCCAGTATTTTCCGGTCCCCCACGGAGTGTGGCGAGAGAGTCTTTCGAAAGATAACCAAGTGTGGTCCCTCCCCCCGGACGCGAGAACACATCAGTGCCCCGCAGTGTGCGCACCCTTGTACCAAGCGGAGTTGCGGGCCCCAGCGCGACCATGCTCGAGAGACTATTCCCAAGCCCACCCGCCCGTTCGAGTACTACACGGTCAAGGTAGCGTCCCTCAAGCCATCCACCTGTAGTAGCACTTTCTGCGGCATTTTCGTCAGGCCGCACCTTCCACCACTCCACCCCCCCTGCACTCAGAGGACCATCCTCAATGGTAGCGGATGCTCCTTGAGGGAGTATGCCGACTACCGTGTCTCCCAACGGTACGTCAACGAGTCGCCGCGCTTCGCGGGTACGTACGAGTGTTCCGCTCTCCGCAGGTGGTGCGAGCGCCACCACTCGAACCGACGTGGTACCCACCACATCGATACCGGTTTTTTCCTGAATGAAACTCGGGAGCCGATTGAGCGCTTGACCAACAAGCATTAAACCGAACAGTAAAAGTGCGAGGTCCTCCCACGTCGTCTTTGTTGTCGCGCTTTCCGTTGCCATTCTCCTATTTTACTCCCCCACACACTTCCTTGTGCGATGGTTATGCACGGGCCGCTTCTATGAGCGAACCGACACGAATGAGGGTATCTTCATGGCGATGCATTGCCATAAGTTGAAAACCGACGGGAAGTTCCTTTTTCTCGCGCAAGACGGTGCCCATGGGAACCGAGAGCGCGGGCACACCGGCGATGTTTGCGGAAACAGTAAAGACATCCTCGAGGTACATTGCCAATGGGTCGCTCGTTTTCTCCCCCAACGCAAACGCGGGTGAGGGCGTAGTTGGTGTCGCTATCACATCAACACTCGTGAACGCCTCGGTGAGATCGGCGGTAATCTTCTTTCGCGCGATCATCGCCTTGCCATAGAACGCATCGTAGTACCCCGCCGAAAGCACGTAGGTGCCAAGAAGCACCCTACGACGAGGCTCCGGCCCAAACCCCGCACCTCGCGTTTTTTTGTAGTCATCAATATGATTTACACCATCCACATGGAGCCCGTACCGTACACCGTCAAAACGGGCAAGGTTCGAAGAGACCTCCGCGGGCATTATCACGTAGTAGGCGGGAAGTGAGAATGGAAGTGTCGGCAAATCAATTGTGACCACCCGATGCCCCGCCGAAGCAAGAGTGGCAAGTGTCTCTTCAAACGCGGCGAGCACATCATCCTCCACGCCCTTCTCAAGAAAGGCGCGCGGTACACCTATGGTGTAGGAGGTTTTCGCGGGCACCTCTTTGTGCCACGCGTCAGGCGAGGTAGTGGAGTCGAGTGGATCATGCCCACGCACTACACGAAAAACAGTCTCCGCATCCGCAACGGTTGTGGTGAGCGGTCCAATCACATCAAGCGAGGAGCCCATCGCAATGAGCCCACTGCGCGAAACACTACCGTACGTTGGCTTGAGCCCCACCACACCGCAAAACGCCGCCGGTTGCCGAATGGAACCACCCGTATCGGACCCAAGCGCCGCAAGCGCAAAACCTGCGGCAACCGCCGCCGCTGAACCGCCAGAGGATCCGCCGGGTACGCGGGTGGGGTCATGTGGGTTTTTTGTCGGCCCGTACGCACTGTTCTCCGTTGACGAACCCATCGCAAACTCATCTTGATTGGTACGCCCTATGAAGACCGCACCCGCCTGTTTGAGCTTTGCTATTGCGGTTGCGTCGTAGGATGCATGGTACCCTTCGAGAATTTTCGATGCGGCACCTGCTCTCCTGCCCTTAATGAGTATGTTGTCCTTGATGGCAAACGGAATACCGAGAAGTGGCGCTCGTTCTCCCTGTGCGATGCGCGCATCCGCGTTTGCGGCCTGCTCGCGTACGTCATCAAACACCTCGAGGAATGCGTGGAGCTCCTTGTCTCGCACTCGAACATTTTCAAGACACATGCTCGCAAGTTCGACAGCGGAAATCTTCTTCGCATCGAGGAGTGAGCGAGCCTCGGTAATTGAGTGTGGTAGATTTGTCATACTTGAGTAGGGTGTATGCAAACTAGAGTACACGCTTCACGCGCAGGTACTGCCCGCTCCTACCGGGAGCGGCGGAAAGAAGTGCTTCGGTATACTCACCTCCGGAGCGCGGGTTCTCATCATCACGAAAGACATTGTGGAGCGGTGGCACCTCCGCATGCAGTTCTTCACTTGCAAGTTTTGAGAGCTCACCGACATAGCCGAGTATCGCGTCCACCTCGCCCGCAAGGCGCGAAAGCTCCTCCTCGGGCACGTCAATGAGCGAGAGTTCTGCAAGTTTTTTTACATCATCGGGGGAAAGCATGGCAGGACTATAGCACGACACGAGGAGGCGTTCTAGGGGGGAGTGGCACCGCAGGCAGTCGTACGTCCTTTTGTAGAACGATCGGAACATGAGCAACCCCAAAATTGCTAAAATCTAATTTCTAATCACAACCTATCAAAATGCATGGTGGGGATCAGCGCGGCATTAGAAATTGAACATTAGAAATTAAAAATTCTGGCCTATTCTCCTCATAAGCTCCTCTTCCGTGATAACCGGCACCCCGAGCGCACGGGCTTTCTCGACCTTGCTTCCTGGTTTCTCGCCCGCAACCACAAACGATGTCTTACCCGACACACTTCCGCTCGCTTTTCCCCCCGAGACGCGAATGAGCTCCTCGACGTCTTCGCGACTCCTCGAGAGAGTGCCCGTCACCACCACACTCGCTCCACTGAGCGACCCGTTACCGACACGTTGTGCGGAAAACTGTGGTGCAATCGTAAGGTGTGGCATGAGACGGTCGAGCCCAGCAGTGTGCGCAGGATCGGCAAACCACCCGAGAAGCGAATCGGCAATAGTATCCCCCACTCCATCGACCTCCATAAGCTCGTTTCGGCTCGCGCGACGGATTGCATCAAGTGAGCCGAAGTGATTGACAAGATCGCGGGCAGTCTCCTCCCCCACCTGATCGATGGAGAGACCGTAGAGGAGACGTGCGAGTGGAGGGGTGCGGGCTCGCTCAATGCTTAAAAGGAGATTACGTATCGCTTTTTCCTTGAAATGCGGCAATGTTGCGAGATCGCCCTCGGTGAGGGTGAATATGTCAGCGTACGTGGTCACCAATCCTCGGTCGAGGAGCGCCTGCATCACCTTCGGGCCGAGTCCGTCAATATCGAGTGCCTTTTTCGAGACAAAGTGGTGAAAGCGACGAGCGCGTGCGACGTATGAGTCACGCAACACACAACGATATGCGGCTTGACCGGGAATACGTTCAATCGTCCCGTCACCTCCGCATCCCTCCACTCTTGCGGGAAACAAGTATGGAGTTGCGCCTCTAGGGCGTAGATTGGCGAGCACCGAAATTATCTCGGGAATGACGTCACCCGCTTTTTGGAGCACCACTGTGTCTCCGATACGGATATCGAGTTTTCGTATTTGGTCCTCATTGTGCAAGGTTGCACGGGACACCAACGAACCCGCTACACGCACCGGGCGCAAGCATGCAACCGGCGTTACTACCCCTGTCCGCCCAACCTGGAGTACGATGTCTTCAACTACTGTCGTCACCTGCTCTGCGGGGAACTTCCACGCAATCGCAAAGCGCGGCGCATGTGCGGTGTAGCCAAGTGTATGGGTGAGCCCGATATCGTCAACCTTCACCACAATGCCGTCAGTGTCATACCTCTCGTTCTCGCGGCGATGCAACATCCTGGTGTAGTAGCGGGCAACCTCATCGGGCGTCTCACAAACCACAAACGCTGTATTGACGGGTAATCCAAGAAATTGAAGTAGCGCGAGTTCCTCACTTTGTCTCTTGGACTCCGGGATTTCTGTGCTCTTGGTGTCGATCCGCTCGATATCGTAGAGGAACACGGAGAGGTTGCGCGCGGCGGTCACGCGCGAGTCGAGTTGGCGAAGTGACCCCGCCGCCGCATTACGCACATTCGCAAACTCAGGCTCACCGCTTTTTCTTCTTTCAACGTTGATGCGGGCGAGCTCATCGCGTGCGAGCCACGCTTCACCCCCCACCACAAGGTCTATAGGTTCTCGCAAGGTCTGCGGGAGTGAGCGAATGGTGCGCAGATTCTCGGTGATGTCTTCGCCTGTGACACCATCGCCGCGCGTCGCTCCTCGGATTAAGTCGCCACGTTTGTAGGTGAGTACAATTTTCAAACCATCAATTTTTTGTTCGGCGCAGTAAGAGATGTGTGCGGGTTTCGCATCACTCTTACCGAGCATTCGAAGCAAACGCTCTTCCCACGCGTGTAGCTCGTCGAGTGAAAATACGTTGTCAAACGACCATTGGCGCACCTCGTGGTGGACCTTACGAAAACCCCGTAGTGGAGTGCCACCAACCTTCTGCGTCGGCGAGTCATGATGTGCGAGCTCCGGGTACTCCTCTTCGAGTGCACGCAGTTCAGCAACAAGCGCGTCGTATGCACTGTCGGAGATTTTCGGTGCATCGTGCGTATGGTAGAGCACGCGATGCCGCTCAACTTCCGCTCGAAGCTCACGCGCGCGACGACGTATGTCTTGAGTAAGTGGAGGCACCTCCCAGTTATACCGCAGTTGTTGCCAAGCTCAAACGCTAGTACTCAAACGCTAGTATATGTCCACAAAAACAGAACGTTCGACCACAGTCGACCCTGTTTTATCACACACTTGCGTACCACCGGGACCGGCTACTAGCTGACTGTTATACCCGTTGGCAGTAATGGTTGTTTGGTAGACCGGATAAGGGGTGGGATCAGAAAAATAGCTGTAGCTATAGCTCGTTTCACCTTTTGTTAAACTCACTTCAACACAGCCGGTGGTCCCAATATTGGCAACAAAAGAGACTGTGGTACTTGCATGACCAGTGATGGGATCCTCGACGCGAAATCCAATGGAAGGGTCGATTGCCACATTGAAACAGCGGATATTTCTTAGGTTTGCGATGGGATCAGGATAAAAGGCTCCCAAGTGCTGGGCCTCAATGACCGCAGGGTCCGTGTCCCAAAAGTACGCACACTCGTATCCCGCCATCGCCGCATTCTGCGCAATGAAGGAATCAGAGATGATGGAGTGGGTGCGCATCTGTCGTACGGTGACACTTGCAATACTGGTCGCAATCGAGATGATGAGCGCAGAGATGACGAGCGCGGTGAGCAGTGCATAGCCACCCGGCCGCACCGAGGATTCATTCGCAGACAAAGGTGGTGTATACATATTAGTAGTCATTGCGCCATATATCGAACAAATAGCTCTGGAACGAAACACTATGCGCCAACCCGCTTCGCGTGACGTAGCTGACGCTTGAGGTAACGAGAAGTGTGTCATTGTTAGCGTCCGCACCCGGAACAGAGGCTGTTCCGGGAACGAAGGGAAGTACGGTCAGATCTTGAAGACTGCCATTCGTTGCATCGTTAGCACGCGTGATAGTGATTGTACGAGTGAAGGGAGTAGCAGTGCCTCCCGCATAGTCGTACGTTCCGTCAGCTCCATATTTAATTTTCGAGCACCCGTCAGCAACGTCACATTGGTTCCAATTCATGGTGTCAAACTCCACATAGCAACCGGTGTTCGTAAAGCACGCGGCGGCAAATCCATCATCAAAGGCAGTGTCCGTGCCTGAAAGCTCTTTAATGCCGTTCGAATCCCTCTGTGAGCGAACCATCTCTAACCCCTCTTGTGCAAGAAAATTAGCAATCATCCTACTCTGCAAATCGTCGGTTGCGGAGAGGGCTCGAAGCACCACCGGCGTCGCCCCCGCGATAACAAGCATCATAATACCGATTGCAACAATCGCCTCCACAAGAGTGAATGCACGTGAGTCTTTTTTTACTTGTTTCTGTGGTGGCATAAATGCAAAAAAGAATAGTCGTTGATCTAATTTTCCAACGAAACTTGTGACGTGGTGAACTGCATACGAAATGGCGTGCTCACTGTGCCTTGCCTCGCTCCAATATCCACGTTACCCTCCACCGCAACGGTAACCACGGGTTGAAGCTCATCACTACCTATATTTTCTACGCGAAATAGGAAACTATCAATATCAATAACGTTTGAGGTATAGCGCACCCATGGTCCGGTTCCTACTTGCCGCTCGAGCAAGCCGGTGCCGGTGCCGGTGCAGCTCGTACACCGATACCACACATCCCTGTCGTTGATATCGTTGACATGTATAGTATTACCGCCACTTATCGAGTAGTCAGTACCAAACTCTATGGTACGCATCATGCTCTCCATGGCAACGCCAAACGACATAAGCGCGTGATGTTTCGCTTCCGCTTGCCTGTTGGCTCGAACAACTGCCGTGAAAATCGCTGTGGAGACGGTCATTACCACCATAAATATTCCCAGCGCAACAAGAAGCTCAACCAATGTGAACCCTTCTTCTTCCCGTCGTGACACAGGCACACACGCATGCTCACGTGCTTCACATGTAGTTCTTCTGTTAGTTAAGTGTTCCATACGCATACCCTGTTCGATAGACCTTCACGAACCCCACCGTACTATTGGGTCCGTTCACCTCTATGCACGCATAGTTGTACTCACCCTCATTCTTTCGAACACCTGAAGTTTGTTCAAACAGCTCAATGTCTGTTGAGGGGCGTATGAAAAGAAAATTGTAGGGTGTAGACCACACACCTCCGCTCGCACACGTATCATCACCCGCACTCAAATCACCATACGTCACACGCGCAATGGTAAACCCGCCCGGCAACTGGAATACACCTCCCGTAACATTTTCTGAAGGTACTGCTGAAGCGTCATACATCCTATCCCCACCGCGCTCCTCCGTCCAAAGCATGTACGAAGAACTCCGCGATGGGTCAAAGTTCAACCCATATACCCTATCGTACGAACCTCCCTCAACTCCCCGTACCGCCGTACCGTATACCTGCGCTTGGCGAAAGCTTGCAACCATATCCTCCAAAATACCCCTCATGCGTACACTACTTCCGTAGGAACGGTGGTTACCAAGTACCATTGTTGAAATGAGTACGATGATTGCGATTACCACGAGCCCTTCAACAAGGGTAAAACCACCCCGTCCACATTGGGCCTTAGTGCACAAGCGTGCATTAGAAAGGAAAAATGAGATGACCGATCGCATCAACAACTTTCCAAGCATTAAGGGAGAGTGCATAGGCTGCAAGTGTACCGAACGCAAGGAATGGCGCGAAGGGCACTTCGCTCTTCATTGTAATGGTGTATCCCCTCACAAACAAGCGACGGAGGTGTGCAAGTGCTCCCTCGTACGCCTCGCTAAGTTTATGGTAGCAGACAAGTGCAAGTCCCACGAGAGCACCCACCCAGAACGCGAGCATAACCGCCGCAAGGCCCCCCGAATACCCGAGGAGCCACCCGATACCAACCGCGAATTTCGCATCACCGAGTCCAAGCCACCTCCCCTTCGAGACAATCCATAGGAGTGCAAAGGGAAGCGCAAGGAGTGGTCCCGCCGCGAGATGGAGTCCGACTGTCTCTGCGCTGTAGGACGGAAGTGTAAGGAGACCGGTTACCAATGAGGCTAGTCCAAACACTATTGAAAAGAGATCGGGAATGAGCTTGGTCTTAAGATCGTACACCGTGATGGTAATGAGCGTACTCCATGCGACCAACGAAGCAATGAGGGCAAACACGTTGGTTGCTTCAAGGGTGAAGTACGTTGTAGTCTCCCCGAATGGGAATTTTGCGACAACAAGGAGGAACGCAACGGCTGTTGCAATCTCGACGAGCGGGTATTGAATACTAATATGTTTTTTGCATGAACGACACCTTCCAACCTGTACAAGATACGAGAGCACGGGAACAAGCTCATACCAGCGAAGTCTCTCCCCGCAGTGGGGGCACCCGGACCTCCCTGTAATGGGCTTGCCTGCACAGGTGCGTAGAATCACCACGTTTAGGAAACTCCCCACCGCAAGGCCAACCACACACGCATAGAGGTATACAAGAAGCATGTTAGTACCCTACACAGTAATACAGGTCACTATCATTGCACTCAACCGGTCCACTCGCAGAAGTGAATGTTCCATCATATTCACTCGTGTCATTAAGCGCCCTGTGACTTGTTTCAAGTTTTGCTTGGATGATATAGCTCTGCCCGACAGCGTTCATACCAATGTGGTAATCTGGTGCCGGTGGAGCGACAGATGCATACGCTGTTGGAAAAGGAGCCCCTATGGCAACTGCGGGATAGACGGGGAAGCTCGAGAGGAATGAAGCGAGTGATGTACCACTTCCCGGCGCACATCCTGCATCGTAATCAGATGGATTTTTACCCGCAAGGTCACCCTCAAGGGGACCGGAAGCATTCCCCGGATAACGCCCGCACGCCTGCTTGTACTGTTCGAACGCAAGTTGCATATTCTGCACGTCAGCAATGCGACGATTGTCCCTACCCGTAGCTCGCAATGAACTGGTACCCGCTATCACCACGCTCGAAAGTATCCCGATAATAGCAATAACCATCATCATCTCGACGAGGGTGAACCCTTGTTGTAGCGATGAGTATCGCAGTGAGTGTGTATGCATAGGAGAATTATACGGCACACGCTTGCACCACACCAACACAGTTATACATAAAGAATGAAGTGTGATGCATGAACACTCGCATACACACGCGGTCCGCTAGTTGCCTTTGCAGTAGAACCAATTGGGTGATACTTCGGGATTAGCTCCGCAGTCTACACCGGTACCACCCACGTCATCTCCATCAACATCGTCTTCTAACACCTTGTTGCCTTGCTCCAATGTCGCCTTAATTACATACTGACTATTGCTTGAGTATGGAGCATAGGAATATGACCCACCTGATGGAGCGGTTGGAATGGCACCTATGAACGAACCGAAATTTACAGTTCCACCGGTTCCGCCAACAGGACAACCACCACACCCATTACATGCATCTATTGCAAGTGTTGCAGGATACTGCCTGCATATGTCGCGGTACGACTCTAGTGCGAGCTGAAGGGAGGCAATATCGGCAACACGACGAGAGTCTCGTCCCTTTGCGCGCACACCATTAAGATTAGCAACCACTACCGAAGAAAGAATACCAATAATGGCTATCACTGTAATTAACTCTACCAATGTAAAACCTTTTTCTCTCATGGTCACACCAAAGTATCGCATATGACAGCAATATCTACAATGCAGTTTTTGGAGTCATGCTGGACAATCTCCTTGTGGACATCATCAATCACACCATCCCTAAGGTGTAGGAAAGTGCTGCAACCCAACAAAGTCAATTCCACACATTAGGGTTGTGATAATTCATTCCCCGCGTCCCCTATAGGAGGGGGTGGGAATACCAAGTAAATAACAAACAATGGGGCTCTCGCCCCATTGTTTGTTGCATTTTGCATTACAAAATGACTAGCAATCTGCGCCTGCAAAGGTGATACCTGTACTGTTGGGTTGTACGTTACCTACGCATACTCCAAATGTAGCGGTCATAGTTACTGCTCCTCCTGCCGTAACACCGTTTGCACATGTTGGTGCAGTTGTCACTGTTCCGTTCGCACCCGACGGAGCAATCTGAGCGCCAGCAGCAAAAGTGCCAGTTAGATCTGGGGTGGCCTTGTCACACTCTGAAACCAAATCTGCATGCCATGCGGCCGCTTGTTGCTTAAACTTAGCAATTTGGGCTCTGTCACGCGCACTGCTAAGCGATGCCAACACGACGCTGGCGAGGATGCCAATAATAGCAATGACGACGAGGAGCTCAATGAGCGTAAAACCTCTCTTTGATAAAGAACGTGTCATACGTATGTTTAATTTATTACGTCCTGATAAATGTGCGCACACATCAGGGTGTGGAGAACACCTGATGTACCTATCATACGACAGTCGGTGTGTGAGTCACGTACGTGGTGTGGATAAGTATGCCGCGCTTGACGCAGTAATTTGCCTGTTGTACCAAAAAGGAAAGTAGCGGGGCAACCACTCACGAAACCTGTGTGCACAGTGGGGGTGATCCTAAATTGCGCTCGCAACGTTGTAAATGGGGAGGAGCACCGCGGCGACGAAAACACCAATGCCGGCACCGAGAACGATGATGAGGGCGGGCTCAATGAGGCCGATGGCGTTCTCAACCGTTTGATCGAACTCGCGCTGAAAAAAAGCGGAGAGCCGACCAAGTGTTTCGCCAAGCGTTCCCGACTCCTCGCCGATTTTCACCATCATCACGAGTATCATCGGCATTTCCGGGTAGCGGCGAAACGCATCCGAGAGGAGCTTCCCGCCACGTACCGCTTGCAAAACCTCGTCGAGAATTTGCTCGTAGACTTTGTTGCCCACCACGTCTCCCGCAAGCTCTATCGAGCGGTCCATGGCGATAGCGCTCTTAAGACCTGTTGCGAGCGTGTCAGCAATACGCGAAATGTAAAGTTTACGGTAAAGATTACCCACAATAGGAAGGTCGATGACCATGCGACTTATCTTGTACCGACCCTTCTCTGTCGCTTGGTATCGCCAGAACGCGAAAATACCTACAGTGAGAAGCACGAACACCAGGATGCCGTATGTCGTGAAAAAATCAGATATTCCAAGAACTATCTTTGTGTAAAAGGGCACCTCTGCATTGAGATCATCAATGATCTTCTTAAGGCCGGGAATGACTACCGTGAGCATGAGGATACCGATACCCAGAAGGGTGATGATGACCACCGAGGGGTAGATGAGCGCGTTGCGAGCCCTACTCATAGTTTCGTAGGTGCGGTCGAGGTAGTCTGCCAAGAACGTGAACGTGTTCGATAGCCTTCCCGTCTCTTCACCGATACGCACCATACTTACGAAGAACGAAGAAAATACTTGTGGCTGGCGCGAGAGCGCTCTTGAAATGGTACTTCCACCCTTGATGTCCTCAGCGACCGCGAGGAGTACGCGCTGGAGCATTTTGTTCTCTGCACCGGTACCAAGCACGGTAAACACCGTAACGGCGCTTATTTGTGCTTCAAACAACGTGGAGAGTTGCCGTGCGAGAAACACGATCTCCTTTGTGGAAACATGCTCAATATACTTATTAATTGACGCGAGCACGTCACGCTTTTCAGCGGAGGCGATTTTTACAATAACGTAGCCCTGCCGCTGGAGCCCGCTTATAGCGGCATCCTCAGTGGGCGCTTCAACGGTTCCCTGCCGCTCCTTGCCCGCTTGATCTATAATTGTGTAGGAGAAGAGCATGGGAGGAATTTCTAATTTCTAATGCCAAATTTCTAATCTAACCTCAAAAAAGTGTTGTTCGTTATTAGAAATTAGTAATTATAAATTTAGTACTTTTTTAGAGCATGCGCTCCAAGTCCTTCGGATCAATCGAGGTCTGCATCGCATGTTCAATTGTTATCTCACCGCTTCGCACAAGCCTTAGGAGCGATGCGTTCATGGAAATCATCCCGTCTTCTGAGCTTGTCTCTATGATACTGTTGATTTCGTGCGTGCGCTGTTCGCGAATCATGTTTGCAACCGCCTTATTGTTAATGAGAAGTTCGTACGCGGGCACGAGACCGCCGGAAATGCGGGGTACAAGACGTATAGAGAATATTGCAAGGAGTGATGAAGAGAGCTGAATGCGTATTTGTCCCTGTTGATGCGCAGGGAAAGAGTCTATGATGCGGTCTATGGTTTGAGCGGCATTGTTGGTGTGCAGGGTTGAAAGTACGAGATGCCCCGTCTCAGCAGCGGTCACTGCGGTCGAGATAGTCTCGTACTCCCGCATCTCACCAAGCATGATTACGTCTACGTCCTGCCTAAACGCGCCCTGAAGCGCGGCGTGAAAACTCTTGGTGTCAAGTCGCACCTCTCGCTGGTCGATAAGGCATTGCTTTGGTGTGAAGAGGTACTCGATTGGATCTTCAATGGTAACAATGTGTTCGGCACGTGTCTCGTTGATGTGCTCTATCATGGCCGCCAGTGCGGTCGATTTACCCTGCCCCACAGGACCGACCATGAGAAAAAAACCCTGCTGGCGATCTGCAAACTGTAGCAATACGTCCGACAAGCCAAGCTCTTCAAAGGTACGGATGTTATTCGGAATATGACGGAGCGTGAGTGAGACCGAGCCCTGCTGAACACTCGCATTTCCTCGAAACCTCGCTTTCTTAAGCGTATGGTAGTAGGCAAAGTCGAGCTCCATGTCTGCCTCAAAACGCGCAAGCTGTTCTGCTGACGTCATTAGGGTAAGTAGACCGAAAGTATCATCCGGCGTAAGCTCCTCATACTGAGTGAGCGGGATGAGCGAACCGGACACTCGTATTACCGGTTTGTAGAACGCTTTGAAGTGCAAATCTGAAGCACCTTCCGCCAACAGATGGTCAACGAGCTCAGTGATGAGTTTCTCTTGCTTACTGGTTGGCTTTGTTGTGGTGTGGGTTACCATACCTCTTATTCTGACACCTTCTCCTTGCGCTCCTTAATGATACTCGTCACTTTCTGGAGTACGTCCGATGGTACATTGCTCGCTTTCAAGATGTAGCCATCAACATTGTACTTGCGCGCCTCCTCAATCTCAGACTCTTGACCTTGATTCGATAGTACCACGAGGATGGGGTCCTTACACAAGTGTTCCTCGCGAATAGTTTTGAGAAGTGTGTACCCATCGAGTTTAGGCATCACAAGATCGAGCACAATGACGTCCGGACACTCCCCCTCGCGGAGTTTCACGAGAACTTGCTCGGAATCAAGGAACCCTTCGACGTTGTACCCGGCCTCTTTAAACTTGAGTGTGTACATGTCGAGCAAAAACTCGTCGTCGTCAACAAGAAAAAGTTTGTATTTTCCGGTGTTCATCGTGAGATTAAGATAACTGGTAATCACGTCATGGTAATGTCGGGACCGCGAGGAGTTTCCACCTCCTCAAGGATATACTCGCCTCCAAGTTGGTTTACCTCTTCGAAGGGTATTTCTTTACGAAACGCTTTCACAAGTGCATCCTCTCGCATAGTGAGCATACCATACCTGCGGGCTATCTCGTACATGCGTGTATCGTCTGCGCTTTCGAGAATGGCCTGCTCAAGCTCTTGATTCACGGGCATGAGTTCAAAAACACCCGTGCGCCCTCTCGTACCCGTCGGGCACGAGCCGGTTGCTTGTATCCCCAACACCTCCGTCGCCTTAGGAATAACGTGACGAAACTCCTCGGGGAGATCGGCAAACTGCTTGTCAATTTGCTCCTTGAGTGAACCCTCTATGGGAATTTTTCTTCCCGCTCCCTCACACAGCTTTCTCACAAGACGCTGGCCGATGATAAGCTCGAGTGTAGGTGCAAGGAGGTACGGGTCAACACCCATATCAATGAGACGCGGCACCGCCCCCGTCGCGGTGTTGGTGTGGAGTGTTGAAAACACAAGGTGACCGGTGAGCGCGGACTGCACGGCAAGCTGTGCAGTCTCTTTGTCACGTATTTCACCAACCATGATGATGTCAGGGTCTTGACGAAGAATAGAGCGCAGACCCGATGCGAACGTATACCCTATTTCAGGGCGCACTTGGGACTGGCTCACCCCCTCAATGTCGTACTCGACCGGGTCTTCAAGTGACACCACATTCATTTTGTCACGTTCCACTTCTTGGAGCATACCGTAGAGCGAGGTGGACTTACCGGAACCGGTGGGGCCGGTAATAAGAATAAGTCCATAAGGCTTTGCCACTGCAGCGCGTATGATTTCCATCTGCCATTCAACAAGTCCGATAGACTGGAGGCTCGCGATACCTTTGTTCGGGTCGAGGATGCGCATCACCACCTTCTCACCGTAGTTTGTGGGGAACGTCGATACGCGAAAGTCAATTCTTCTCCCGCCTATTTTCGCAGAAAAACGTCCGTCCTGTGGACGCCGCCGCTCATCGAGCTTGATTCCCGAAAGGATCTTCACACGTGCCGCAACTGCGCGTGCAACTTTTGAAGGCAATTTGATAGACGTATGGAGCTCTCCATCAACACGAAACCGCACTCGTAAATCGTCCGGACCGGGCTCTATATGGATGTCTGACGCACGTCCATCAATCGCACTACGTAGCAGCGTTGCCACAATCTTGGTGATCGGTGCGTCCTCACGAACGTCGTGATTGAAGTCGGTCTCTGACGGTTGCGCCACGTCGAGTTCCACCTCAAGTCGACTACTGTCTTCTTCTTCAGAAGCATCGTTAAGCTCGGATGTGTTAAATGCGGTGAGCGCTTCCCCAACATCGCCGGATACACTCTTGTATGACTTTACTATGGTTTGGAAATCTTCCTCAGAAATGAGGAAGACCTTGAAAGTGACATTTTTCTTTGCGGCGATAAAATTGAGTGCATCGAGCGCCTCAATATTGTCTGGGTCGACCACGCCGACCTTAAGGACACTGTCCTCTATTCCTAATGGCACCGCCTTGTAGTGTTGGGCAGAGTCCTCCGGTATGTACGACAGTATTTCGTACGGGATTGAATCGGCACCCAATTCGAAAACGGGAATGTTCCAATAAAGCCCTTTGGCAACTAAAATCTGGTGTGACTGAACACCATGACGCGCAAGCACGACTTCCAATGAATCGGTCGTCGTGCGCATCTCCTCCGCAACCGCAACCTCATCCTTTTCGTCGAGCACGCCCTTTTCGCGAAGTAGCGCAATTAGATCCATAGGATAACCCTAGCGTGTTGATGTGGCATTTGTGTCCGGCACAAACCCAACATTGGGTAACAGGAAAGGATTTGGACGACCGATAGAGAAACTCGGGAGCGGTCGCCCAATCTCACGCAACGCCATGAACGCCGGGGTGGTAAAGAAAGCTTCGTCAATAGTGATCGAGGCGATAAGTTCCAATTCGTTTATAAGCTCTTGATCCAACTTTACACTGGCACGTGATGGATCAACTTGCTCACCCTCCGTATTGGTGCGCACAATGCCAACATCGGAGTCCTGTCCACGCACTACATTTCCATAGAGCAAAAGCGCACCACCAACACTCATAAGTGCCAAGAGTAGCGAACTGGAAATTGTATATTTGTTCATGGTTTAAGCCAATACGTTACCACGGAAAGCTCGTATTTTTGAATATCATACCCTTCCTCGTCTTGCGACACGCCAAGCTCTCGCACGTCAACCAGCCGGAGACTCTGCTCAATGTCTCTCAAGAAAGATACAAAGTCGGAATAGCGCGCCTCAACGGAAAAACCGAGTTTCGTCTCGCCGTAGGGCAGTTTCTCGTTGTTTGCAGTTTGCCTGTTGTCATTTTTTGATTCTGAAAGCGATATATCCTTTACCACGAGTCCGTAGGTAGCGGCGGCATTCTTGATGTCGAGCAAAAGCTGAATATTGTCGACATCGTCGGGAAGAAGCTTTATAAGTCTCGCCTCATTTTCATCACCAATAGCTTCATACGTTGCGAGGAGTCTGGCACGATCGGCTTCCAGCTTAGTCGCCTTTATATTGACATCTTCGAGACGCGCCAACTCCGTTCGTTGTTCCTGTATTTCTTCATAGCGCGGGTTAATCCACGAGAAAAAAAGCCCGACGCTCGCAACCAAAAAGAAAAATGGCATTAATAGTCTTGACATACTGCTACTGATCTGAGTTCATAGTTTCATCCGGTACAAAACTTTCTGATGGTGGTTCCATTGACTCATCGGATGTATCGCTCAGCTTCGCAAGCGCCTCTTCAAAAGACACAAGTCGCTCATTGACATCCCCCTCAAAAGTGAAAGTGGTCCTTCCGGGTTTGTTGTTATCTACCTCCGTCACCACAAGTCCGCTCACACCATCTATGTCGCGCGTTGTCACATACTGGAACGCGACCGCATCGAGATCCAATGTTTGACCTTCGATAGTAAGCATGAGCTTAGCGTCAGAACCTTTTGCCGGAGCGACGGAAAGCCCTGTTAATTGGACGGGTGCAAGTGTCGTACGCTCAAGTGCCCCCAGCACACCGGAGACCGCTACATGGTTTTTGAGTAACACTTTTGAACTCTCTATGCGATTACTAAGTCTTTTGAGCGCGGCGGTAGTCGCCGGTTCCGTATCTTTCTTCTTCTCAATTTCCGCAACCAAAGAATCTATTTGCTTGTTGACATAGCCTAAGTAGAAAAATACTCCTCCGGATGCGATGACCGAAATGAGAAAGACAATCAATGTGACAAGGTAGCCCAATCCAATTGGAGCTCTGGGTCTACGATTGGTCACACCCAATGGTCGGACCGGCGCCTTCTGCATCGGCTGTTGGGGTATGAATGGCGTCTTGAACGTTGGCTCCATAGAAAACTTATTCTAGTCCAGTATACGCATACCTGCATATCCAACGAAAGATGCTTATCCACTTTCTATTCACACAATGGTGTATGTGAGCAGTCCGCTACTACCCCATTTCCTGCAACTTACGGAGCGCAAGACCAATCGCCACGGAAAAACTTGGACCCGCCGTCTTTAATACATTCTCCATAAATGCGGGTGCTTGAGTATGGCTGAATGGGTCAGCTATTTCGAGGGGTAACTCAAGTTGCCTGTAGGCAAAGTCACGTAATCCCACTCCCGTGGCACCACCTCCCGTAAGAACCACTTTACTAATAACTTTGTTCTGCTTCTGCTGGTACGCCAGGAGCACGCGTCGCGCTTCAATAAAAATGTAGTCCATTACGAGTGTTGCCGCGTGTGATGTAGTTCCCTGCCCCTTTTTGTCCGCAAGCGAAAGGGTTCGCTTCAACTCCTCCGCCTTATTAAACGTCACGTGGCTCGTGTTACTTATAGAAAATGTAACATGCTGGCTTCCCTTACTTATTACGTGTGAAGATACAACCACACCAAGCTCCACTATGTACACCTTTGTGGTTGCGGCGCCGATATCAATGATCGCAACAGGGGCCATGCTACGTTCTACTGTGGCCCGAATGGTACTGAATATCTCTATTTCGTAAAATGCGGGGGTTATTCCTGCGAACTTGTACGCATCCGTATACTTTCTAAGCACCTCGTTATGTATCGCCACCAAAAGCACGAGGGCCTTTTCATCTCGCGGGTCCGGCGCAACCCCCTCGGCAGACTGCTGTTCCTGAAAGTAATGCAGTTCCGCTTGGGGCACCACAAACCAATCGAGCTGAACCTCGTTAATAGGCACCGGAATATACTTACGTGCCTCGATGGGTATCATGCTCGCGAGCTTGTTGCCCGTTAAGGGAGGTAGTTCTATGAGCCGCACCAGACTTGAAGCGAAGGGTACCGACGCACCACAGACTGTCGCAGTCACATTCGCCTCGCGCATGAGGTCTTTGATGGCTTCCGCGATTTTATCAGGCTGGAGATTCGTGGCTTGGCCAATTTCCTCCCCACCGAATGGGCCGAGTGCAATCTCACCGTAGGTTTCAAGAACAATAACACCCTTGTCCTTACGCAACTGTACCAACTTGATCGAGGATGTACCTATATCCACACCAAGCACACTCGAGTTACGATTCTGCTCGATAAACGGCTTTATCTTTGCAAGTAGTTGGTTGAGATTACCAAACATACAACAATATGAATATGCGTCGCACGATACACATGCACATGCACATGCACCCAGTATACAGGAGTCCAATGAGAGCTGGAACAGGTATACAGTGTACATATGCGTCAAGAAATTTTTGAGCTGCTTTTCAATTTGCTTTTTCCGCACCACGCACGCGAACGCGCCGTACGTCTACTCACTCCGCGCACGCTCGGTGTACGCGCACGTACCATCGTGCCACCACGCCCATGCACGTGTGCTCCGCTCCCCTACCGCGACGAGCTCGTGCGTACCGCACTCCATATGCTCAAGTACAAGGGGTACCAACGCGCGGGAGTGGTGTTCGGACAAGCGATTGCGCCGTACCTCGCCGAGCTCGTGGCAGAACGGCGCATGTTCGGCAGGTACCACAACGCCCTCTTGGTTCCGATACCCCTTACCAAGGCACGTCTTAAGAAACGTGGCTACAACCAATCTGAAATAATCGCGCATGCGCTTCTCGCAGAGCTTGGAAGTTCTACTATTGAAATCGCCACCCCACTTACACGGGTACGTGAGACACTCCCACAAGTCACCATGAAGGGCAGAAGCGCGCGGTACAAAAATCTTGCAGGAGCGTTTCGCGCGACGTTGCGACTCGAGGGACGAGACATCATCCTCCTCGACGACGTGGTGACCACGGGCGCCACACTTTCCGCCGCACAAACAGAGCTCTACCGTGCGGGCGCACGCGATGTCCTTTGTATTGCGGTCGCGCACTAGGCACGTGGGAGTTCAACTCCCACGTGAGACAAGTCGTCTATGTTAGCCTCACCCCATTTCGGCTTCTGATCCCGATTTTCAATTTTGGCGGAGGGTGAGGGATTCGAACCCTCGAGGGGTGTTACCCCCTACCTCGTTAGCAGTGAGGCGCTTTCGGCCACTCAGCCAACCCTCCGTTTGTTTTAGTCTACACGTTGTACCAACTTCTTGAATGCTTGACCACCCTTGAATCGTTTTATTCTCTGTTCCTCCGCACGCGCCTGTGCAAGTGTAGCAAACTCTGCGCGTCATAACAGAGTCCAAGTACGCCCACGCGTCGTGCGAGTTGCTATACCCGCATTGTGACGAAGAATGCGCACCTCGAGATCCACAGTGGAACCCACATAGTGCCTTCCGTCTTCAGACTCTAGAATGTACACCCATGCCATACCCTAACCTCGTCGGCAGCTCGCCCCGCCTTGGCGGGGTGCGCGCTTAGGCCACCAAGCACAACCCTCCAATGTGACGCATGGTAGCGCATCTCTGCGCACACCACAACACGACACACTCCTCGCCACCGATCGCCACCATAGCGCAATGGTGCTAAAGTACACCTATGACCAAGAACCCCTACATCAACGCACTTGTTGCGATAGTGTACATCATCCTTGTCGCTCTCGTGCTCTACGGCACACCTCACATAGTCGGAGGTAAGGATAATTTCCTCATGCCCGTTGTTGCAGTGTCTCTCTTCACCCTCTCCGCCGCACTCATGGGGTACCTTTTTCTCTACACCCCCATGCTGCTTCTTCTTGATGGTAAAAAAGTTGAGGGAACACGTCTCTTCCTCAAAACCGTAGCGGTGTTTGCGGGCTGTACGGCCGTTGTGTTTGGTGCCATGGTCATACTCTCGCGGCTCATGGGAGCGTAGAAAGAATTACGTAATCGATTACGTAATTCACAACAGCGTGACTCTTTGCTTCATCGCTACCGCCCTCCATGCTACCTTAGACGGTATGCGGAGACATCATAGAACGTGGCCACTCGAACACACCCTGCGCGATTGTTTCTACAACATCCACTCGCCGTACTTTCACTTGATCAATGACACCCTTGCGGCCATAACCACACTCGCGACACTTGCGGTCATACTTGAAACGGTACCCTCGCTTACGGACTACCACCCATACTTTCGCGTCGTTGAGACAATTGCGGTTGCGGTATTTACCCTCGAGTATCTCGCCCGCATCGTCGCTCGCAGGCGCGATGTGGGTGCGTATGTGTTGAGCCTCTTTGGTATTATCGACCTCCTCGCAATCATTCCCTCACTCTTCGGAATATCGAACCTCACATGGCTCAAGACGGCGCGTGTACTTCGTATTCTGCGGCTCCTGCGACTTGTCCGTGTTGCGCACGCGCGCGATGCCGCACGCAGGCACCATCGCAAGGACCCCGACGAGCACGAGACGCTCTTCCGCCTCGCAATCGCGATATACTTCGCGAGTCTCCTCATTTCTATCACCATTTTTGGGACACTTATCTATGTGGCCGAGGGTGGCGTGAGCGAGTTTGGCTCGATTCCGCTCGGTATGGTGTGGGCCGCCAAAGTAACGATGGGTGGGGTAGCACAGCACATGCCGCAGACGGCATGGGGCGACCTCATTACCATCGGTGCTCGCTTCACCGGCCTTGCGCTTTTCGGTCTCATGCTCTCCCTCATCGGAAGCTCCATGCGGTCTATCCTGTTTGGGACCCCCACACTTGATGGTGTGGTACAGCGTCGGCGTCCGTGAGGTTGCGTAGAGCTACAGGTGCGGGTACCATAGAGTCATGCGATACGTCCTTCTCATTATTGCACTGTGTGCGCTCGGGGTTGGCGGGTACTACCTTGCACGCGAGCGGGGCTTCCTGGGGTCCACCCTCCCCTACAACCCTCCCACCGCAGAAGACCTCCGACGACTGGAAGAAATACAGCGCTCAAGCGCAACCATTGCTCCTGATGCCAATCCCGGTGCCAGTGTGCGCCCACCCGGCTCACTCCCGCGCCCCATCGAAGCAACCACCACAGCGGCAACAAGCTCTCCTGATGTGACTTCTACAACATCAAGCGATGTGGAAGGCGAAACACCAAGTGATTTGAACTCCGCGGAAGAGGTCGAATAACCTCTGAATACAAACTCATTCACTTGTACATCCTTCGTACGTACTCGAGCATCGCGGCGGTATCGGCTGTGGGATCAGGTGAATCAAGTGCAACGAAGAGCACAGGTCGGTTAACTCCCCCAAAAGTGAGTGAGAAAATGCTCACCATATCTTTCTCGTGAACATCGCCAACAGTTGCACTTGATGTCGCGAATGCGAGGAGTACCGCTGCGGGAACACGATGCTGTTCCGTATGTTGCTCGAACAATGCCACACGCTCACCACTCGTTGACGTTTCGCTCGCAATGCCCCCCAAAAAACCGGTCGTGCTGGCAAAACGATGCGTGGGCTCCATGGTCTCCCACACCGGCTTGCCATACCACGCCGTGTTGAGAGTACCTGCGGTGAGTGAGAGTACGAATGGGCGATTGTTGTAGAGGTAACGCGCGAGCACATAAAAATCCTCCGCAGTTGTCTCGTTGCCCTTCATACTACCTGTAGGCTCCGCAAATGTCGTGCTATGCATGCCGAGCGCACGCGCCTTACCGTTCATTAACTCTACGAACCTGTCGCGTCCAAACGACGCCGCTATCGCTTCCGCAGCCGCATCGCTGTTCTCAAGGAGGAGCGGGAAGAGGAGGTCGTAGAGACTGTACGTTGCGCCCGAGGTAAAGCGCATGTGGGTGCTCGTACTCACCGTCTCCGGGCCCGCAATGCGCCCCTCAATGTTTTTATACTCACTCGCAACGAGCGCCCCCATGAGTTTCGCGGCAAGGGTCGCGTGGTGCTTCGCCTCCGACTCATTGGTGAGAAGTATGAAGCCGTTTTTCAAATCAGCCACAAGGTAGCTCTGCGCCGCAATGTCAGGCGCGTTCAAACGATAACGGTAGTTGTCGTGCGAAAAATCGTCCTCGTATACGAGTATCGGCATCCCCACATCCGTAAGCTCGTAGACCGCTTTTGCGTAGCTGTCTTCGAGGCGGATACACCCGCCCGAGTAGGTGGACGCGACAGGTGTGCCGTCGGGGTACGTGGGCCACCCGTGAATGAAGAAATTTCCCTGAAAGGGAATGCTCCACGGCATGTTCACCTGCCCGAAACTTGAGAAGTGGTTTTTTGCCTTACTCTCCGCCTTGTAGAGCCCCGCGGGAGTCTCCCACCAGCTTCCCTCCTTCCCTTTGCTCTTGATGGGCACCGACGTTGCCATTTCGCCGTTGCGGTACACGGAAAGGTTCATGGTGGAGAGGTTCGCGACTATGAAGTTTGCACCTTCGCTCTTGAGTTTGTGTTCCACATCGGAGAAAAATGTCACGTTGGAAAGCGCGGGCCACGCACCCTCAACAAGCTCCGTGGTACTAGCCGTTCCGGGCACAGAAACCGAGTAGGTGTAGAGGGGCTGTTTGGGCACCGAGTATCCGGCGAATGCCGCGAGGGACAGGGCACATGTTGCCGCCACAAACGAGATGACGAGTGTGTACGTGCGACGCACACGCCCATCGGGTTGCTGTGCAGTGTCCGCAGATGCGAGGGAGGGAGACGAACCGTCGTCGTATGGCGGCTCATGGTACGGCACGGTCTCTCCCTGTCTCGTACGTCCGAACATGCCCATCATACTAGCGATACGTGGGGGTCGTTTCAGCAACCCCGTCCATGTGGTTGGCGTAGCGAGCAAGCGCAAAAAGGAGCGAGGAGAGGCGGTTGAGGTACGCGAGTGTGGGAGAAGACACATCGCGAATACCCGACTCATGCACGCCCACCACCCTCCGCTCCGCTCGCCTCGCAAGGGTGCGTGCCACATCAAAGAGCGCGGAAAGGTAGGTCCCGCCCGGTATGGAAAAGCCGGTCAGTTTTGGAAAAAGTGTTTCAAGCGTATCCGTCACACGCTCAAGCGACTGCACCTTCCGTGGGGTAATGTGCTTGTCCGCTCCCGCCACTTCCGCTTGTATAATGAAAAGGTTCTCCTGCACCTCACGCACCACATCTTCAAGTGTCACCCCTTTTTTGGTGACGGGGATACGCACACTTCCACGTTCCCTGATATCCGCCCTCGCAAGGCCAAGATAGCTGTTGAGCTCGTCGAGGGTACCAAGCGCCTCGGGAAGCGCAGAACTCTTTGAGATGCGCTCGCTTGAGTTGAGTGTCTTGGTAGTGCCACTATCCCCTTTTCGTGTGTAGAGCATACCTCAAGTATACCAAATGGTGCCCGTCGTGCGCATCCTCCCTTCATGGTTCCTTTACATACACTGTGGTCCAATAGGAAAAGAACGATGACGCACCGGGGAGGCTGTGAGGAAGCATAAAAAGTGAGAAACCGCGTGCGCTGTTCTTTTAGTCGCGCTCGCACATGGGCGTGGACCAATGACATGTCAAACGACTAACGCCGGCGGGCTACTTCACTGGAAGTTGCTCGCCGGCGTGTTTCTCATCCTCTTTCTTCGCCCTGAAATGGTCCTCTCTCCGGGGCTTCGTAGTTTGAGCCGCCCCGCTGCTCATGGAGGCCATACGCAGTCCACACGGCAATCGGGTCAGTTTCATCAAACACAACTCCTGTGCCAAGCTCAGCTGTGCGCGTTCGTGAGACACTGTCACGTTTCATGCCGATTCTCCTTCCATCACAAAACGAAGTAACAACGAAGCACAATACGTGCGGCTACCGACCAGAAAAAAGCATGCGAACAAATCAGCAACATACACAGTGTGCCCATGCTTCCCACTGGTTACGATTTTGTCACACGAGAATCATTTGATATCCCTTTGTTTATTTTGAAATCCTAAAATCTAATACCACACACCATCATGTGACGTCAATGAGCACACTCCTCACGTGCTATACTCACCCCATGTCGGAACCTATAGTTAACGCACACATTGCCCCCCACACCCACACAGAACAGTACTTCCGCCTCCAAGAACAGCAGAAACGGGCGCTGAACCGCCTCGGCATTCGCACCCTCGCCGACCTCCTCTACCACTTCCCCACCCGCTATGAAGCGGCGGGTGACGAGCGCACCATTGCGGGTATCGAAGCGAACGCCGATGTCGTCCTTTTCGGCACCGTACGCAAGCCCGCAACGCGCAAAACATGGAAAAGCAAGGTGCCCATCGCAGAGGCATGGCTTGAGGACGGCACCGGAAAGCTCAAGCTCATGTGGTTCAACCAGCCGTACATTGCCAAACTTTTGGAGGATGGGGCCACGGTCCGTGTTGCGGGAAAGGTGGTCGGTACAACAAGTAAGTACCTCGCGAACCCTGAAATTGAGCGCGTGTCCGAGCTTCCCCCGCAGGAGGATTCAATTTTTTCAACGGGAGAGAGGGCGGAGGGTGCCGAGCTCTTTGCGGTGTACCCGGAATCGTTCGGCATCACCTCCCGGTGGTTTCGCCACGCGATAGCGAAACTCCTCAATGAAAAATTGCACACCACACTACGGGACCCCATTGATGGAGCAATCCTTGCGCGCTACCACCTACCGACACTTGAGAGCGCGCTCGTATGGGTACACCAACCAAAAGAGAGTAAGAATGCGCAAGCGGCGAGAAAACGCTTTGCGTTTGAAGAGGTGTTTCTGATACAGGTGGCGAAACAGCAAGCACGCCACGAGAACGACCTTCAGCCCACTATTCCGATACCCGACGGCGCTGAACGTTCCCGTGCATTTATCGCCCGCTTGCCGTTTACCCTCACAGAAGGCCAGGAGCATGCGGTGGCCTCAATCCTCACAGACATGGCACATCCTCCCGCGATGAGCCGGCTCCTTGAGGGCGATGTGGGAAGCGGAAAGACCGCCGTTGCCGCCGCAACAGCATACGCTGTTGTCACAAGCTCCCCGAGCGGACGACCCTCGGCCACGCTTCAGGTGGCGTACATGGCCCCGACTGAAATTCTCGCGGAACAGCACTTTGCATCCTTCATTGAACTTTTCAAACACCTCCCGATACAGGTGGGACTTATCACGAGCACCGCATGTAAAAAGTTTCCCTCAAAGGTCAGTCCGTCGAGTGCAACAAAGGTGAGCAAAGCGCAATTCTTGAAGTGGGTTCAGAACGGCGAGATTTCCATCATCATCGGCACCCATGCGCTCGTTCAGAAGAATGTTCGCTTTCGAGACCTCGCCTACGTCATCATCGATGAACAGCACCGCTTTGGCACCGCCCAGCGCCAAGCGCTCGTGCGGAAGGACAACGTGGTGCCCCACCTCCTCTCGATGACCGCCACCCCTATTCCTCGCACGCTCGCACTCACGCTCTACGGCGACCTTGACCTCACGGTACTCGATGAAATGCCGCCCGGACGAAAGCCCGTCATCACGGAGGTGGTCGCGAAAAGCGGGCGCGACCGCATGTACGACGCGGTGCGCCGCGAGCTCGACCGCGGGAAGCAGGTCTACGTGATATGCCCCCGCATCGAAGACCCCGACCCACGGAAAGTCGCCGCAATACAGGCGAAGAGTGTGCGCTCGGAAGCGGCACGCTTGCGCATGAAGGAGCTCAAGGGGTACCGCATCGGTATCCTGCACGGGCAGATGAAGCCGATCGAAAAAGATGAGGCGATGCGCGCATTCCTCACACACGAAACCGATGTGCTCGTGGCAACTTCGGTCGTTGAGGTGGGAGTGAACGTACCGAACGCAACGGTCATTGTGATAGAGGGGGCGGAACGCTTCGGTCTCGCCCAGCTCCACCAGCTCCGTGGGCGCGTGGTGCGTTCCACCGAGCAGGCGTACTGCTACGTACTCACCAGTGAAGGTGATGTAACGGGCCGCCTTCGAGCGCTCGCACGCGCGAAGAACGGCTTTGAGCTCGCCGAGCTCGACCTCAAGATTCGCGGGCCCGGGGAGCTCTACGGAAGGAGCCAGTCGGGCCTCTCCGACCTCGGCATGGAGGCGCTCAAAAACTTAAAAATGGTTGAAGCGGCTCGGATCGAAGCGGAGCGCATTGCGCGCGAAGACCCTGCGCTTGTGATGCACCCCATGTTGCGCGACGCCATCGCCTCACGCCGCGACCGTCTGCATTTTGAGTAGCGAACCCGTGAGGGCTACGTGTGAGGTACTATTGGTACACTACCTTTCACTCGTTGCACAGGTAGTATATGTATCCAACCATGCACACTATACGAGAACGATGGGGCACGTTAGTCGGGCTTTCCGTTGTTGTGGCGCTCTTCCTTGTCGCGTCCGTGCTCACACGCATGTATGGAGAAATGCTTAGCGAGCTCATGCAAGGTCACGAGTATGCGGGGATGTTTCTCTACGTTACCGTTACCATCGTTGCGGTGGTGCTCGCACCGTTCTCAACCATACCCCTGCTCCCGGTCGCCGTTACGTTGTGGGGACCTTTTCTTACCGCCCTACTCTCGATACTCGGTTGGACCATTGGTGCCGGGGTGGCATTTCTCGTTGCGCGCAGGTGGGGCACACGACTGGTACGGAAGATCGTTTCAATCGAACGCATCGCACGCCTCGAACGCATGGTCACGACGCACCACCCGTTCCTCACCATTACCCTCCTTCGCATGGCGGTGCCGGTTGACATTCTCTCGTACGCTCTCGGTCTATTTTCCAAGGTCAGTTTTCGAACGTACCTTGCCGCAACACTTGTGGGCGTGACACCGTTTGCGTTCGTGTTTGCGTATGTCGGAACACTCACCCTCACCAGACAACTCCTCATCCTTCTCTGCGTCGGGCTCGCGCTCGTGTTCATACACATTCAAGAACCCTTGGCAAAACCCCCAAGTTCTTAAAGTGTCAAAACATTCGTTTAGAACGCTATAGCGTTCTAAACGAATGACTGCCAATAAAACAAAATAACAGTGAAGCTGTTGCTGAGATATAGGGATAGTATATGCCTCAAAATACGACCAATGCGTGCAAAGTTGTGTATAAAATTACGTAATCGTTTACGTAATTCTTTTGTGCTATCTTCGCGCGTACCACGCAGTCATTAGAGTATGTTGAGGGCGCCTTCGAGGAGCGAGCGCATCACCGTGGCATCACCTGCGGGAATGAGCGAGCCCTTGCGATACTCAACGGTTCCGATGATGGTTTTGAGTACCGCGCGTGCGGCGACGAGGTTGCCCTTCCCTCCCTTCTTGATGAGCCCCTCGGCGACGAGGACACGGCCGTTGATCCACGCGGCAAGTCAGTGGGGAATATCCGCACTCTTGGTGTACGCGTGCAGGAGTGCGAGGTAGTCGAGCGTGGTCTGCTCCTCCCCACCCCTACTCGTGGTGTCGACCATGCCGTCGCCATCGAAGTCGAGCTCGATAAAGGGCACACTGTCTTGAACTTTCGCGACACTTAAAACGAACCGTTGTTGAAAAACCATACTTGGCCAACCAAAGCAATAGAGCCATTATGCTACACTCGGTGCATGCGAGGAACTATACATGTGCTCATGGGGGCGTGGGCGTACGTGTGCCAAGAGTGGAGACGTGCGCACGTAGCTTTTAGAACCCTGTTCATAGTAGTAGCCGCCTTACATATCGCATCCGTGTTCCTTCTACCCGCATTCGGTGGGACATACTCCGGAACACAAGACCCTCTCGAGTATCGGATGATGGCAGAACATATCCTCTCCCACGGGGTGCTCTCGATTGCACACCCATGGGAGCAGAACCCCGACATCTACCGTGGGCCCGGGTACTCGCTCTTTCTCGCTCCGCTCCTCCTACTCGATTCCACAGCCACGCTTGCCATTCTGGTACAAAAGCTGCTGCTCTTTTTGGGCGGTTTTCTTGTACTGTGGCTTGCACTCACGTTTGGATTGTCGCGACCTCTCGCATGGAGCGGAGTACTGCTCTACCTGGCAGAACCCTATCAGTGGATTCTCTCACTTCAGACCATGACCGAAACCGTATTTACCTTTCTGTTCCTACTCCTGTGCGTGGGGGTTACGTACCTCACAGTGTACCGTGCTTCACTCCAACAACAGCATCGCTGGAGTGTGAGCATTGGCCTTGCGGTAGTGGTGTCACTCGCGACACTTGCAAAGCCGACCGCGGCCATACTCGCCCTCCCGCTCCTTGTGTTTCTGGTTGTCTTTCACGGGTGGAAACTGGCCACCGTCGCGACGCTGGCCATAGTGGCAATGCTCAGCCCGCTTATCGTACGCAACTACATGCTGACCGGAGATATGCTACTGAGCACCACTCCCTACTACAACTATGTACAGGGGTTTGGCACCGAAGCAGAGAAGCAGGCGGTAATCGGTACCGATAGGCGTACTGATGAGAAGGGACGACTATTTCTCATTATTGACGGCTTCACCCTTGATGGGTATGAGAACTTAAAGCGTGTGTACGCACAGGTCACCGAGCGCACCTCACTACTGGAGAGCATTGACGATCAGGTTATGTGCTCGCATCATGTCCTTTTTCATCGCTACAAGCCCCACTTTGCAATGCTGACGCAGAACCGCTTTTCATTTCTTGACAGAACAATAGATTACGCAGGGTTTTCCTTTATGGGCATCGTGTACCTCCTTGCACTTATAGGCACGGCCACTGTTTTACGTACCCGAAAGGCCCTTTTCCCCGTGGTTGCGACGGTGGGCGCATGGTTCGCACTTATTGTCTTTGCCAACGTGTGCATGGGGTACTCGCGCATGCTTATCCCGATGCACGGCCCACTATTTATCATGGCTCTTGCCGGACTCGCTGCGCTGTTTGGGTGTGCCCGAAGAAGCGGCATAGTTGCGCTCACGTCGGCGGTACAACGCGCGAAGTAGTTGCGGTGAAAAAGGAAACAGTGCGCCTAGAAGTGCAAGAAGATAGTGTCTCCTCCCTGTCACACGAAATGCCTCGTAAAGGCGTTGAATCGCCCTTCCCTTTTTGCCCGCAAGCAAGAGCCCCATACCTGCACCATACGCAGGAGGGCCGAAATTTGCGGGACAGTGCGCCATGAAGTCATCGTGCATTTCATCAAGGAAGACGTCGAGTACTTTTGCTCGCTCGATAGAAAGTTTCAGATTTGGTCGCGCACGGTTTTTTGTCACGGAGTACTGGTCGCTGTTTGGATAGAATATCCCCAGTGGCTCCGCGTGGTAGTACGATTGTGTGCGCTTTTCTATTCTCCTAAAGAATATGAACTGCAGGTACTTTACCTCCCAGCGTGTCGTGCCGATGATGTTTCTACGAATGGTGGCGAACCCTGTTTTTATCCTGCGCTGGCCTCTCTCGCACAAAAGATCTTCGAAAGGAATCGGCCCGGTGGTACGCTCAAGACCCGTTACCTCACCGTCCGGCGTACGAAAGGGAGCTCCAACAAACCCAATGTCGGGATACTGTGTATACACCGTATGAATGGTTTCAAGTGCATGTGGAAAAAGCTCGTCGTCACTGTCCAAAAAAGCAATAATGTCGCCTCGGGCCTCGTCAATACCCCGATTTCTCGCCTTGTTCACTCCTTGGTTAGTGCCTAAGTTCACGTAGCGAATCTTGGGATGCTTGTACTTCCCCTCAAAGAGTTCCGCAGTCTTGTCCGTTGATCCATCGTCGATGACGATTATCTCAATATCTTGGAACGTTTGTGCGAGCACACTCTCGAGCGCACGCTGTACAAAAACCTCTCGGTTATACGTCGGAATGATGACGCTTATCATAGCTACCGAAATATCTTGTCACGAACATCGCGTGCGCGCCAGTAGAGCGGTGTGAGCATGAGGCGGAACTTCCAAAATGGAATATTGCGCGAAATGATGACCCGCGGTATGGCGTAGGGGTCGAGCGTCTCCCCGTCGTAGAGCACGCCGACGGGGCCGGTGGCATACTCGTAGTATTTCGCGGCAAACTTTTTCACCCGTGCGTCGAAGTTACCCTTGGGGTACGCAAGACCCACAACCTTCTTCTGTAAGTTGTCCTCTATGAGTTGTTTTGAGTGTGAGAGCTCGTAGTCAAGCTCACTGTCGGAGAGTGTGGTGAGGAGCGGGTGCGTGTGGGTGTGGCTCTCGATTGAAACGAGTCCGCTCGACTCAAGCTCTCGCATCTGCTCCCATGAGAGAAATCGAAATGTGAACCCCTCGGCATTCGTGTGGTCCTTCCCCACAAAATCAGTGGCAACAAAGATGGTGGCGTGTATGTTGTGCTTTTTTAAGATTGGGAGTGCGTTGGTGAGATTGTCCTCAAGACCGTCGTCGAATGAAAATGTAACATATACACAGTTCGCAGGGCTTACCCCCATTCGTGACAAGTTTTTGACTTGGCTTACCTGCGTAGAGCTATTTTTGATCCTGTCATACTGCTGATTAAGTACATAGGGCTGTACAGCATGTACGTATGCCAAGTCAGACACCGAATGGTATGCGTAATTGAGTAGCATTACGCTGTGTTATGTTGTTTTTTGTAGTAGTCCCGCATCCACTCAACCGTGCGTCGCACACCCTCTTCAAGCGATACCGAATTTGTATGTCGTAAATCTCGCACAGATTTACTTACATCCACATGTTTGTTTTTTGTGGTAAGTATCTCACTTTCAGCATAAGAGATGAGAGAAACATCTGCATGGGTATACTTCCACACAAGAGTAGCCAAATCTTCAATAGAATGTTCTTCGCTTCCTCCGATATTGTAGACTTCCCCCGCCTTAAAGTTGTCCACGATATTGCTAAGAGTTCGTACACTGTCTTCAAGGAACGTGGAAGTGCGAGTATGTCCGCGATACACAGTAACCGGTAACCCATGGAGGGCGTGGTATGTAAACTTGCAATTAACACTTCTGTAGGGATGGTACCACTCACCCGGTCCATACGTATTGAAAAGACGCACTACTACAGTTTCCGTTCCATGTTGTATTCTTGAGTTACGTACCTGTTGTTCATTTACCCACTTTGAAAGAGCGTAATCATTGAGTTGCTTGACCTCTGTGGTATCCATTACATCCTCAACCATGGTGTCGGGAAAATCCCCATACACCTCTGAAGAAGAAAAATGTATGAGTTTAAAACGGAGCTTCTCCTGTAACCGGAGCATATGTTTTGTTCCAATAGCGTTGGAGCGCCAGACTTGCTCATAAAAATCCTCTCCATTCCACCTCCCAAACTCCGCCGCCGCGTGGTACACAAAGTCAAAGGTGCCATGCTTCTCGAACACCCGCTCAATTTGACGATAGTCGCCAACATCACAACGTGAGTAAGAAGCCTCTGTTTTTGACATTTCATGTTCCCACCCAACCTCTCCTGGAGCGTGTTCCAAATCAACCCCAAACACGCTATGGCCTTTCTCTGTAAGCATAGCAACAAGCCATGTACCCACCACCCCACGAGATCCAGTCACAAGTATTCTCGACATATAAGGAATATTACATCAACATTTTCATTTATTCCACTCGCTTTGCCAAAAAAACAAGGTGCCTTCCTAAAGGCAGTGCTGTTCTGCCAAGCGCTTGTTCGAAGGAAATAATGAGCCACCGCAGAGGTGCAAGGTGTAAAGGATACTTCAATAATGTATCAAAATACGGTCCGTCAACGTAGGAGCAGTACCTCACTTTTTTGACATCAAACCCATGCTGTTCAAGACTGGCTCGCAAACTTGTTCTACTAAATTCCCGTACATGTGCATCACCGTGACGTGCGAGCTCTTCAATAGTGAAATGCTCAAGTGAGTGGAACGACCGATACCCCAGCGTCCGCATGAGTCGACCCCACCACGTGCCATCGGCATTGTAGTTTGGTGTGGTGAGAAGCAAGTAGCCCCCGGGCTTGATGAGGCGACGCAATTCTTTCAGCATGGCGTCTTTATCGTGCACATGCTCTATCACCTCGGAGCTGATAGCGACATCAAATGAAGCATCATCTGCTGGTATTCTTTCGCCAACCGATGCAGTGAACGTTATGTGCTCCGCTTCACAAAGTGCTTTTTGCTTGTTTGCTTCGGTAATGAAGCTCTCAGCGATATCTACACCGAGCCCCTTATGAATGGTGTCGCGCGCACGAAGAAGTTGGCGCCCTGTTGCACAACCCACATCGATAACCGCCTCATGTGGCACGGTCCGAAGCAATCGATCGATTGCCTCCTCTCGCACATAGTTGGTGAGACCCACGCGGTGTGTAGGTTGAAACTTGTACCCTCCGTAGAGGTACGCTTTCTCTTTTCCAAACTGCTCCCACATTAGTTTGTAGCTACTACTCATGGTCTAGTTCGCTCACAGCCGAAGCAAATTGCTTTCCTATGGTATGCCATGACAGGTACTCCGCTGTAAAAGCCCGTGCTGCGTTCCCCACTTTTACACGTCCAGCAGGCCCCATGGCGTGTACCTCCTTGAGGGCCTGTGTGAGTCCATCCACAATACTGGACGGGGAAATCACAATGAACGGCGAGGGTGCCACCTGCTTCTTTTGAAGTTCCGCAACCGGTCCCACATCGGTGACGATAACGGGGACACCGAGCGCAAGGTACTCGGGTAGTTTCGAAGGAAATGCGTACTCGGTCATTGGATGGAGAGGTCGGGGAATCGAAAGCACGTCAGCTTTTGAAATAATTTTTCCTACGTCCGTATGAGGAACATTCTGGTGAAGTTCGATTGAAACATCCAAATGCTTTTCCTTCAATAGATTACGCAATTCCCCCGCATCCCCACTCACCACAAACAGCAATGTGAACGGGAACGATTTTTCGGATTGTATTCTTGCAACGGCCTCTATGAGATCTTCTGTCCCCTGGTACCCACGAAGGTTGCCCATGTACCCTATCACAAGTGGCGTAGAAGGAGCTGTGACATCCTTTTCAGTGTGCACAGGATAGTCCTCCAAGTCCACACCACCATAGATGGGCACGAACTTCGAATTAACCCACGCGTAGTAAGAACCGAGTTTGCTTGAAACAGGAAATACACGATCGTACCAGAAAAGCCAAAAAGCGGTGCGCAGTTTCATGCACCAACTTTTCCAATGCCCTATCGCTCCCTTGAATCGCCACTCTTCGTGCAGCAGTCCATGGAGGTCAATACCTATGGAAACCCCAGTACACAACTTAAGCACTACAGGCAATTTAACGTTCGTTTCTGTACTGGTTAAAACCACTTCAATCTTTCTTTCACGCACCAGTCGCTTCAATGTGGTAAGTTTTTGTATGGATGTGCCTGTGGGGTAAGGTATAAAATCAACATTCTTCGCATCTGTACCAAGCGCACACACCGTAACATCGTGATGCTTGGTGAGTTCCGTCAGTAAGTGGTGAATACGAATCGGTGTTCCACGAAGTGGATTCCGAAGGTCGGTGCTTGTGATATACAACACCTTCTTACGAACAATTTGGTTATCTTGGTTCATTCTTTGCAGAATTACATTAGAATCTCCACACCAAAAGTCTCCATCTCAAACGCGGCGACAACCAGACGCCTTGTGAGTTCCAGTTCTATCGTACGGCACCAGCTGAAACAGGTGCCTCGCCTTTCTCCTCTCATACGTGAGAATAGTATACCTCTAAGCCGGAAGCGCCACATATGAGACAAGGAGTATGACTTTACATTTTATTGTATCTTTTTGTACACGTCACTTTCTTCAGCTGATGGTGCACCGCCGTAGAGCGTTTCAGCGATGAGTTCTGGTTTGGTCGCGAGGCACATGCGAGTATGGTATCACACAGCACGTGCAATTCGTATTTCAAAATCATGGAAATGTGTCAGTTTACATGAGTGGAAATCAAGCAAATCAGCTAATTTCCATGAGTTTGTATGAATTTGAGGATGTTGTGCGCTCGTTTTTCCCACGTGTACTTTTCCTTTACCTCGCGGCGGGCTTTCTCTGCGCGGGTGGCGGCCGCCTCCTGGTCGGCAAGCACGGCGTGTACGCCGCGCGCCATGTCCTCCGCGTCGCCGGGTCGCACAAACACCGCGAGCGATTCGTCGAGTATTTCCCGCACACTCGGAAGGTCGGTCGTCACCATGGGGATCCCGCTCGCCATGTACTCAAAGAGCTTGATGGGGCTCATGAAGAGGCGGTAGTGTTCGAGGTCGGGGTACGCCATCACCAGCACGTCACAGACGAGGAAGTACTGCGGGAACTCCTTCTGGGGAATGTGCCCCACCACCGTCACATCCTCCCGTGCGATACCCGCTGCGGCGCAGAGCTCATTGATGTACGGCTTTTCATGCTCCTCGACACCCGCCAAAAAGAGGAGCGCGTGCGGGTGCTTTTTCTTCACCGCCGGGAAGCCCTCGATGAGCTCCTCGACCCCCTTGCCCTTGCCCATGGTGGTGATTTTCCCGAGGTGGCCCACGATGAGCCGATCTTCGGGAAGACCGAGCGCCACGCGGAGCTCCGACTTTGTAAGCGGACTCTCAAACCGCTCGGGCGAAACGGCGTCGGGCGCCACGAGTACCTTTTCGGGGAGAATGTTCCACGTACGTACATAAAAGTCCTTGAGTCCTTTGGTTATCGCCACACAGTGGTGCACATTACGCAGTATTGCTCGAATATGAATGAGTGGCCGTTTAGTATGGATTTCGTATACGAGGCGGTTTGTACATAAGCTCAAGAAGAATCCCGTAACCTCATCACGCGAATAAATGACATCGGGTTTCAAAACGAGTGCACGAACAGTCGCTACAAGAGCAAACGTTAGCAATTGCAACAAGTGCCCCGTTTTCCCAAGCCAATGCCACTCAAGTGACGGACATCGCACTACTCGAAAGGAGTGGGTCACTCCGTAGAACGCACACACATCTTCTTTCAAGCGATACTTGCTGTCGGCGGTAACTAATGTCACCTCCACCTTCTCTCCATGCATAGTTGCATGAGAAAACGCCTCGCACATTTTAACAATTTGGACGCTATATGCCTTGTGTGAAGGTATACGCCCGTTTGAGACATACACAAGATGCATACTTCTAGTTCTTAGGAGAGACAATAAAACGATTGTTGATTACCAAAAAATCAATCGCTCCGGTTGTACACGAACGCAGCGCATCGTCCACCGATGACACTATGGGCTCCTCGTGCATATTAAAGCTGGTGTTCACCACACAGGGGATACCTGTGTGTCGGTGGTAGGCGGCAATGACATCGTAGTACGCTGGATTGACTTCCCTTCGTACAAGCTGTGGACGCGCGGTACCGTCCACATGGGTGACAGCCGCAATCTTAGCCCTCCACTCCGGCCGCACGGAATATGTCACCGTCATAAACTCCGCCGCATGGCGGGACGGCTCCACATTCTCAAATAAGCTATCAGCATGCTCGTAGAGGACACTCGGTGCAAAGGGCATAAACTCACTCCTGCGTAATTTTTTGTTGAGCGAGTCGTTTATAGTATGGTCGGTTGGACGAGCAAGTATGCTTCGATGTCCTAGTGCCCTTGGGCCAAATTCCATCCTGCCGTCAAACCACCCCACCACCTTCCCCTCTTGAAGAAGTACCCCAACGCGTTCGGCCGTATCTTTTTCTTCTTGATACAGAATTTTATTTGCCTCGAGGTATGCTCGAACGGCTTCATCTGACGCGTGAGTTCCAAAATACACATGCGGTAGGCGAGACGAGTCCTTCTTTTTCTCGCATTTCACGTGGTGATAGTACAGTGCACTCCCAAGCACCAGCCCCTCATCACCCATCGCCGGCTCGACAAATAATTGCTCTGGCTGACAACGTTCAACAATGCGCTGGTTCATTTTCACATTTGCAAAAACTCCTCCCGCGACGGCAACTTTGCGTACGCCCGTACGGTCCATGAGTGCACTCACGTGACTCACCACTCGCTCTTCCAGGAGGTGTTGGGCATACGACGCCACCTCTTCTCGCGTGAAGCGTGCACATAATGCAGCCACCCACTTCTGAAGCTCTTTACTGGTACCACGATGAAAGTGGAGCCCGTCTTCGCTTACGGTAACAGGATCAGGTGCACTATGTGGCGCAACAATTTCTGGGTCTGCATACGCCGCAAGGCCCACCACCTTTCCCTCATGACGATTTGGTGTAAAGCCAAGACCCTTGGTGACATGTTCGTAAAACGCTCCCAGTGACTCGCCCGTATCCCCTTGCACTATCTTCTTCCATGACACCCCCTCCACAACCCATGCGGTATGCGAGAGTGAATCACCAAGCCCATCCAATGTTACGACGAGCGCCTTGTCAAACCCGGAATGGAAGTAAGCGCTGGCGGCGTGCGCGGTATGATGATCCAGAAAAAAGAACTCGGGCTTCTTAGGCAGGGAATGAAACAAACGGCGTATATCTCTCTCACGCCGAAACACTTGGTAAATATTCAGCATGTTCCCAAGTGTAATTTTAGGTCGATAGGAGATGAAACCATTTATCCCACCTAACTCAAACTTGCGCTTGAGGTACCCAGCGGCATCAAGATGGGAAACCGTCACCACGTCAATATCTGAAAGCGAGAGGCCACTATCGGTGAGTACAAATTCTAATGCCTGTGTGGGAAAACCCCAGTAAAATTTTTTACGGTTAAGACGCTCCTCGGAAACACACGACTCTACCACGCCGTTTTTGAGCACGGCGGCGGAAGCGTTATGTCCATCATGGATCGAGAGTATGTTCATAGCGAACGCGTCATGTGAGCAGTGTACCGTTTTTCCGAACAACACGCACCACCTGCACGCTGTGGGCTTTGTGCGAGGGGAGCTTGGTATTGGCAATGTAGAGGAGTCGGGTCATGAGTTTTGCTCGTCTAGAAGGCGCGCGGTGTGCAGGATTCGAGAAACGCGAAGGTCTGTATCTACCAAATCGTAGTAGATACAGTATCTTGGCGCGAACACAAACGAACGGAGACCGGGGCGGACATCGTCGCGCAACCTCCCTATCTCCCCGTGACAGGCGAGTATCGTGCAGCACCGTTCAAGGTTACGTACAAACTTTTCTGCGGCGCGCACGTCGTGGTCAGACAGGTAGCGCAGTATTTCCTCCACATCACGGAGTGCGGGTTCAGAAAACTCATAGCCGCCATCCCTAGTGCGTTTGGTCATGGAGTGACCTTGTTCCTTTTGTGCTTTTTAAGTATTTCTCGTGCCCGACGGAACACCGTATCACTCGAAACAGTCTTACCTTGCTCTATTGCGGCGTCACCCACTGCAATCGCGGTTTGAAGCGCAATAAGCTCTTGCTGACGAAACAACTCCTCCATCTCAAGTTTGCGCAGTGACTCACGGACCACCTCGCTCGCAGAGATGTAGCGGCCGGATTTTACCTGGTCGCGAATAAACTTCTCCTGTTCCTTGGTAAGTGAAATGTTAGCCATACACCAATGGTACCGGTATAACAAAAATTGTCAATTTTTGTTATACGCCTCGTTTTGCCCGGATAGCATTTCCATCACCCCATTGTACTCCGAGAGACGCCCTGCGACGTACATGCGGGCTCGCGCAACACGCTCGGCAATTGTGGGGTGAGCGGTGCGGATGCGGTCGAGCTCTCGGTCAAGTGCTTCAATGCCGTTCTCTTCACCCCACACGAAGGCACGCTCACCCTTTTCCCCGGCACTCTCGAGGAGCCCCTCCGCACGGCTCACGATACAAGGTGTCCCCACGTACATGGCCTCGAGTGGCACCATGCCGAGCGACTCACTGCGCGAGAAAAGCAGGAAGACATCGGCGTCAACGTAGTACCGCCAGAGCTCATGGTGAGGCACGGTGCCCGCAAAACGTACGTGGTCGGCGACACCGAGCGTGACTGCGAGCACTTCGAGACGGTCGCGGAGAATGCCGTCGCCCGCTATGACGAGTGTCGCCTCTTTGAGGGCGAGAGCGGCAAACGCCGTGAGCAAGCGGTCGAACCCTTTTTCAGGTTCAAGCCGGCCGACCGAGAGGAGCATGAGGTGCCCGTCGGGAACGGCAAGCGCGGCCCGCACCGAGCCCTTGTGCTCGCGGGCGGTCGTGAGGTCCGCGGAGTCGCGCGAGAGCGTGTCGGGGAAAAAGCGATGCGTGCGGCTCGCCGGTATGCCCACGTGTTGCGCGTAGAGCGCCGCCGCGCGGCTGTTGACGAAGCACACATCAACGCGCGGCACGGCGATGCGCTCGATCTGCGCCTCCACGAAAAGCTTGAGTCGTGCGAGGGGGCGCGTCTTGAGAAGCGTTGCGGGCAGGTTCGCCACAAACAGCACGACGCGCGCACCCGTCTCTTTGCGCACTCGTGCGGCCGCGGGCACCAAGCTCATGTCGTAGGTCACAACCGCGTCCGGCACGTACCCCCGCGCACGCAAGAGTGCGGGTAAACGAAGCATCATGACAAGTGCATAGAACGGGCGAAGGTGTCTGAAGCGAGCACGCAGGTGCACCGTTTCGAAGTGGTCGTCCACCCTGAGGTAGTAGTGCTCTGGCCCGAAGGACACGAGGAACATGTCGCACTCGGCAAGGCGTATGCCATCGCGCTCGAACTTGGTCCGCATCTCGGGCACGTTGGTTTTGGCGAGGTTGCGCCAATCGAAACTGAGGCAAACGAGTCGAGGTCGGGTGGTCATGTGTGTGCGCGAAAGAGGGCACAGCCCTCGTACCACGGCTCTCCCGGGTGAGGTTGCCGGATGCCTCTGCGGTATGCGCAGTATACCCCGTGTGCGCTACGTGCGCCGCGCTTCAGCTGCCGGCGTCGCAAACCGCTTTCGTGCCTCCGCTTTGGGGCCGTAGAGGTTGTGAGTGTACCACGCCACCGCCCGCTCGATGCCGTCTTCCACCAAGACCTCGGGTTTGTACCCGAAGTGGTGCTTGGCGCGCGAGATGTCGGCGATGTACTTCACCACCTCCCCTGTGCGGTTATCGTGTATCTCGATATCGTTGTCGGTGCCGAGTTGACGCTTCATGAACTCCGCCACTTCGACGAGCGATTTGCCCTGCCCGTAGGCGATGTTGAACATCCCGCCGGTACCCGCTTCGAAGTGCTCGATGCCAAGCAAAATGCCGCGCACGGCATCGCTGATGTAGGTGAAGTCGAGGAGCTTGTCGCGCCCGAAAATCTTAAGCGGCTCACCCGCGAGGCACTGCCGGATGAAGAGGGGCACGACGCGGTCACTCTCATCATAGAGCCCGTAGACGTTGCTGAAGCGGTAGATAATCGCCTTAAGGCCGTAGCATTTCTGGTAACTGTGGACGAGCGCTTCCCCGCTCATCTTGCTTGCGGTGTAGGGGCTCGGGCAGTTCCAGATGCGCGTGTCCTCTTCGGCGTGGGTCACCTTGCCCGTGTTGCCATAGACCTCACGACTTGAGGCAAACATGAGGCGTGGCATGTTCCTGCGGCGCACGTACTCGAGCACGTTGAAGACCGATAGAAAGTTGTCGCGCGCGAGTGTGGGGTCAATGACGAGGTTGTGCACTCGGGCATTCGCCGCGAGGTGGATGACGAGGTCAGTGCCACCATCGGGGAGCTTTTCGAGCACACCCTCAAGGTCACGCAGGTCTTGGCGGATGGTCTTTGCTTCAATGACCGGATCCCACTTGTTTTCGCGCCAGTCGACACCGGTCACCTCAAAACCCTGCGCCAACAACTTCTGGCACAAGTAGGTACCAATGGTACCACTGCTTCCCGTAACAAGGACCCTTCGCATAGCGTACCCAGAGTGTACTACTCCTTGCCAAGGTCGGACAACTTGTCCCAATCCACATAATGTAGCCGAACAGTGCTCCCGGGCACGATGCCACGCTCGTCGTAGATAATAGGCACCGCTTCTTTGTACCGAGGGTCGTCGAGCTCCGCGAGGTAGGGCTTTAGCGAAACCGTGCGGTCGGAAATGATGAGCCACGTGCCACGCGGGTCGCGGTGGTACGCGAGCGCCTCCTCCAAGGTGTCGAACTTGCCGTAGCGAATGATCTCAAGCCCCGTCTCGGGCGCCTTGAGCTCGGAGAGGTTGCGCCCCGCAACGGTGGTGTCGGGAAGAAGCATCATGGGGTAATCGCCCTCATCAAATGAGACGAGGGTGCCCCGCGCCTTCTCGGCCGTCACGTACGCCCATGCGGGAAGTGTGCTTTGGTCTGCGCGCTTCATGAGGAGCATCGCGGGTGTGATAAGCGACCAGAGCACAATAGCGAGTGTGAGCGTGGCGAGGATCGTTCGCTCGTAGCGGTGTCGACCAACCGCGTGGCGGATGCCGAGAAAAGCGACGAGCGCAACGAGCGGAACGATGGGCACCACGTAGCGCCCCTCGGCAAACACCGAGTAGAGTGGCGCGAGACCGGCGACAAATATACCCATGAAGAGCGCGACGGGAATGAACCGGCGTGTTGAGATACACAGGAAAAGTCCGCCAATATACGGCAAGAGGAGAACGGGCAGAATGACCGAACTGAAGCTGTTGGGCTCCCAGCCGTGCACCATGGAAAACACAAGCTTCACGAAACCATCTATGACAAACTTGTGGAACACCTCCGCAGAGGTGTGCGTGGCGAGGTACTCTCCCAAGGTCGGCACCGGCACGTTCGGTGTCCACACATCCATGGTGAAGTCTTCGACGAAGTACTTGTCGTTTTGGCCGTAGGTAAACGCGCTCCCGAAGGCTTCATGACGCGCAATGAGGAATGGGGCCGAGAGCGCAAAGAAGAGCGCGATGAGCCCAACGGAAGCGAGTGCCACGTGGCCTGCGTGCTCGACAAGCGAGCGCGCATGGTCGCGGATGCGCACGTGTGTCGCGAGGTAGGTGAGCACCACAACACCGAGGACAAAAAGACCGTTTGCGCGCACGTAGTAGGAGATGGAGGCAAATATGACGGCATAGAGAATATGGTGGGGGCGTTCGAGCGAACGAATGCAGAAGTAGAGTGCCATGAGGGAGAGCACGAGAAAGAGCCCGTCGGAGGAGAAAATGGTTGAGTAGTAGATGAGCCACGGATGCGCGGCAATGGTGAACGTCACGAGTGCGGTAGAGAAGCGGTCGAGGAATTGCCGCGCAATGAGCCACGTCGGCACAACCGCAAGCGCACCCACAATAACCCCGAAGAGCTGTGCATAGGGCATGAGCTCGAAGCGGCTTATGGGCTCGAGAAGCCATACAAACGGCGCGAACAAGAGCGAGGTGCCGATTGCGTGCGAGTAGGGAGGTACCCAGTTGCCCTGCGCTATCTCTATAGCTTTTAAGAGGTAGAGGTAGGAGTCACCCGTGAAGGTGGCGACTGCAGAAAAATCGGTTGCAACGTAGCGTACCACGAGCGCGAAGACGAATGTAGCTCCAAGGAGAAAGAGTGAGCCCCGCTCGAAGACCGGTTCGCGTTCCTCACCGCGCGCACGCTCCGATATACCCTTACGTACGAGCTCTCGCAGGGTAAGATGGTCGTTCTCCTTGTGAATGAGTCCGAAGGTGAAGTGCTTGTGCCCCCAAAAGCTCCAGACTGCAACGACGGTGACTGCAATGAGTTTTGCGATGAGCACGTGCGCATTTGTGCCCTCCACGAGAGCGGTTATGACCGCCTGGTTTATCACGAGCCCCACAAGCGCAACCGCAACAAACACACCCGCCTGCGTCGCCACGCGCGTGCTCGTGTTATTGAAGGTGAACACTTTGTTGAGCGAAAAGTTCGTCGCCATGCCGGCGCAGTAGCCAAGGCCCGCTGCCCAAAAGTAGTGGAGGCCCGCACCCGCCGTAAGCACTGAGAGGAGCCCCATATCAACGACTGTCGCCGCACCCGCAAAAACCGCGTAGACAAAAAACTGCCGTACGCTGTCGCTCACTCGCTCCATCATGCGCTCACGTGTGCCGGCTCACCCTCCGGTTTCTTTTCCTCCCCCTTCTTTTCACGGAGCTTGCCTTTCTCGTAGTACTCCTTCTCCGCACCGATGGCATCGAAGTCGGGCTTCACGTGTTTGAGAATACCCTCCGCGGCGGCGATGCCCATTTCGAGCGAGTGGTCTTGGTTGTTGTAGCGGAAGCGGCCGGGCCTGCCGATGTAGTGGAGGTTCTCGAAGGTGTCGAGCCAACGCTTCACCGTGGCAAGCCGCTCGGGGTACTCGAGGTCGTAAATGGGGTAGACGTGCGCGCGCTCTAGCTTGTAGTAGCTCCGCACGTCTTTTCGTGTGAAGAAACCGGCTTTCTCGATGTGCGGCATTGCGAGCTCGAAGAGTCGGTCTTTATCGGTGTTCCACAGCTCGTCCCCGCGCGTGACGAAAAACTCAATGAACCACGACGTCTTGCCCGGAGGGTTCATGTCGTCGCTGAAGTTTTTCATCTCCGCCACACGACCAAACGGTACCTTGGTGTCGGGGAAGTAAATCCACTGGTCTCCCGTGATGCGCTCCTTGTCGAGTGTCACGAAAAGGTACGTCTGGTCGCGCCACCGTAGCTTGCTCGCCGCTTCGCGCACTTCGCTCGGGGGCGCGGGCTCAAGGAGGTCGAGAAAGCGCGTGAGCGGAATGGAGCTCACCAAGGCCTCCGGCTCCATGCGGTAGAGCCCCTCGGGGCCCTTGAGGTCCAGCGAGGTGATGCGACCGTTCTCGTGGCGAATGACCCTAGGCTCCGTATTGAGGCGGATGTCGCTCCCCTTCTCCTTCACGCGTGCCGCGATGGTCTCATAGATAAGACCGGTACCGAATTGCGGGTAGTAGAACGTGTCGACGAGCGACTTGGGTTCATCGCGCTTCCCGAGACCGAGCGCTTTTTTCACGAGCGAAACGACGATGGCGCGTATGGAGAGCCCCTTGATGCGTTGCGCCGCCCAGTCGGGGTGGAGGGTACTGCACGGTACGCCCCAGATTTTCTCCGTGTAGTTGAGCATGTTGAACGAGCCGAGCGCGTAGCCGAAGTTTGCGACGATGTAGTCCTCGAACGTAGTCTTCGGGTGGTAGAGAAGGCCGTACTCAATGCGCGCGAGCGCATAGGAGAACATCATGCCCGCCGCACGCACGAGACCGATATTCTTTAGCGCCTGGGTGGGATTGATGGGGTAGTCGTAGAACTTCCCATCGATGAATTGGCGTGTCTGCCGTTTCACCGTAATCCACTTCTCATTGATGAGGTTCTCAATGAATTCATAGAGGTACGGATTCTTCGAGAAGAAGCGGTGGGGACCGATATCGGTACGGAAGGTGAGGTTGCCTTCTTTGAACTCAAGAGTCTGCGCGAGTCCTCCCACCCGCTCGTCTCGCTCGATAATAGTTGCGGTCTTGCCCGCTTTCGTGAGCTCCATCGCGGTCGCCATGCCGGCCGGTCCCGCCCCTACGATGAGTATGCCGCCTTTCGTTTCCATTGGCGACATAGTAGCAAATCAGCTACATCCACGCACTTGAACACACAAACCCTTTGTGGCATAGCGCTTGTGTTGCCTCCGCATCCGTGCCACTAGGATGTACAAAATCTGCCAAGCACATGAGGGCGTAGCAGATCTTTTTTGACGATGCAACGTGTACCGCAAGATGGCTATGGCAGATGGAGAAGGTTCCGCGCGTACCGGCGCAGGTAGCGCCACATGCCATAGGCTGTGTCGTACATGCTGTAGAGCTCGAAGCGAAAAGGTGCGACATCGCGGGCCGGATAGCGCAGACGCAGGAGTGTGTACTTCACAATGCGCTTCATAATTTCAAACGCACTCGCCCACTCGTGGTAAAGAAAGTCGAACGGATTTTTCGATGTATAGTCGTCGATGATGCGCGCATTGCGCACCGCCTTCTTATGCATACGCGCGAAGGTCATGTGTCCGTCGAGTGGCACCAGCCACGGCGCCTCTATGCGGCCGGTCGTGTACGCCTCGGTGTCGTAGCGCACCTTCTCGTGAATACGCTTCGTCATACGTGCGCCGGTCGTCCTGTCCCACAGGCGCACCTGGTACACACTCTTCCACATGCGGTACCGCACCGTCCCATCCTCACTCGTGTTCTGTTGACGTACCTCGTAGAACCGGTGCGCAGGGCTCGCTGTGCTCGTAATGGTTCGAATCTCCTCCACGAGCTCGGGGGTCGCAATTTCGTCCGCGTCGAGGTAGAAAAACCATCGCTGCGTCGCCCTCTCAACTTGTCTATTGCGCTCAAGCGCAAAGTCCTCGATACCTTTCCTCTGACTGCTCTGCTCCATGATGACTGCTCCGTGTGCACGCGCCACCTCAAGCGTCCCATCGGTTGAGCCGCCATCGGCAACTATCACTTCCGCGAAGTCATGCACACTCGCAAGACACCGCGCGAGCGACGCCTCACAGTTGTACGTCAAGACGCCGACCGTACAGGAAATGCACGCACGCTGTGAAGTCACTTTTTCCATAGGGAGGTGATGCGCTTGTACACGTCTACCGCGGGTGTGGTGCGAAGTGCGAAAAGTAAAAACGACATTGTGCCCTGGACCTCGACGCGGCGCAGTGCGAAACGATTGCTGTCGCTCTGCACCGAACCCTCGTACATCCCGAACGCCGCCTCAAACCCCATGTGTTGCGCCTCACCAACCACCGCGTCCGACTTCGCTCCGTACGCGTAGGCAAGGAGGCGCGGGGTGGTGCCAAGCTCGCGCATAATCGTGGCGCGCGATGTCTCGAGCTCCGAGCGGAGCGCGGTACGGTCCGCTTCGATGTCGGTGAGCCGCTCGTGCCGGTGGCCGTGCACCTCAATACCCATGCCGCCACGGGCAAGCTCGCGCACCTTATCCCACGAGTCCGGCCGCGCCATGCCAAGGAACGGCTCGGTCACTGCAAGGTCGGTCGTGAGAAAGAGTGTTGCGGGAACACCATACTTCTTGAGTATCGGAAGCGCGTGGGTGAGCGTATCACGATACCCGTCGTCGAAGGTGAGCGCGACCGCTCCGCGGGGAAGTGAAGCACCACCAAGGTGTGCGACAACTTCCGTAAGGGAGACGAGCGTACGGTGCCGAGCGAGCCAGCGCACCTGCCGCTCGAACACAACGGGTGAAACGGAGAAGCGCGAGGCCGGGTCGGCAACGCTGTGGTAGGTGAGTACGACCGCGCCGCCCTGCCTTCCCGCACCCAAGCGCCAGAGCATCCACGCAAGCGCGTAGCCGAGTGTCTTGAGAAACGTCATGCCGGGTCGCCAAACTGCCGATCGCGGAAGATGGCATCGACGTCTTTCTTCACCGCCACCACCCCGATTTTGTTCGACCCTTGGGGGAAGAAGCGGAGGAAGAGCCGGTGCCACCATGCGCTCGACTTGTCGATGTACACCATTGTCTCTACCGCAAACCCATGCTCGTTAAGAAGCTGGCGGAGTGCCGAGGGGCCGTAGAAAATTTTGTGCTGGGGTTGAGAGAGGAGGTTCTTCTCCGCGCGATAGCTCGCGAAGTTGTCCTTCGCTTCCTCGTAGGAGAGCTCCGGCACATCGCCCTGCGTGTTGCGCTTCTTGAGGTAGACCTGCGCGAGCGAGAGCATGTCATGGACATTGGGTGTATCGAGGATGAGCATGCCGCCCTCGCGAAGCACCCGCGCACACTCGCGGATGATGGTGCCCGGGTGCCAGCTGTGCTCGATAACCTGCCCCATGTAGATGACATCGAAGCTCTTGTCTTTGAGAACTTTTGAGAGGTCATGGAGGTCACCTGTGAGCTGGTTCTTATACCCAAGCTCTTTCGCCAAGTTTTCGTTGAGGTCGAGTCCCCAGTACTCACCCCCCTGTGCCGTCACGAGCTCGCGGAGCCCGAGGTTGCTGTTGCCGTCACCGAGGTTGCCCACGTCGAGGAGCTTCACCTTCTTGCCGCGGAGCACGTGGGACACAAATGTGGTCCGCGAGCGGAACACCTTTGCGTCGTTGATGCGGGTGAATGTGTCGCGTGATATTTTCATGCGGTTTTATTTTTTAGAAATGCCTCGATATGGTCCGCGATGCGCTGTGCGGTTTTCCCGTCCCAGAGCGGAATGGAAACCGTAGTGCGCGCAAGCGGGAGTATCGCTTGGTATGCGCTAAGTATAGAGTGCTTTGTGATACCCGCAACCGTATTGGTACCCATGGTAACGGTGGTGGGGCGTTCGGTCTCGGTGCGAAGCGTGAGGCACGGCACACCGAGGAACGAACTCTCCTCCTGTATACCCCCCGAGTCGGTGAGCACAAGCGCCGCGCTGTATTGGTACTCGAGCGACTCGCGGTAGGAGAGCGGCGGAAGGAGGGTGACGGCGGCTTTCAGTGTGTCCATGAGCCCGTGCGCGTGCGCCATCTTCTCGGTGCGCGGGTGGAGCGGCATGTAGATGCGCGCATCGCGGGAGAGTGTGGCGAGCGCGTCGAGGAGCTCGGAGAGCACCTCGCGCCGATCGACGTTCTCTGCGCGGTGGAGCGTTGCGAAGAAGTACCGCTCATTGCGCACGGTGAGCGTGGGGAGCGTTGCCGCGAGGAGGTCCATCATGATGTTGCCGACCACATGCACCTCGCCCGTCACCCGCTCCGCCGCAAGCCGCGCGACGTCTTCGTCGCAAACCGCGTAGAGGAGGTCTGCGAGGTGATCGGTCACCACGCGGTTTGCCTCCTCGGGCATCGCACGGTTGTAACTACGCAAACCCGCCTCAACGTGTGCGAGCGGTATGTGGAGCTTGCGTGCAACGAGCGCCCCCGCCAAGGTCGAGGTCACATCGCCGACCACAACGACGAGAGACGGGCTGTTTGAGGCAAACTCATCGGCGAGCTTTTCTATAATTTCCGCAAGCTGGCGAACTTCGTCGCGCGCGTTGAGGGCGAACACCACGTCGGGACGAATGCCGAACTCATCGAAGAACTGCGATGCCATACGCGCATCGTAGTGCTGGCCCGTATGGATAAGCTGTGCGGCAATGTGTCGCGTCGCAAGCGCGCGCATGAGCGGCGCCGCTTTCATGAAGTTGGGCCGTGCGCCAACGACGACCGCAACGTGACTTGGTTGTGCGTGTTGGCTCATGTGCCGCGTCGGATGTACTCGCTCATGGTGCGTATCAGCTCTTCCATAGAGTGCTTCGTGGTGACAAGGGTGCGTAGCTCACCTTCCGGCATTTTTTTCCAGACACCCTCCCGTATGAACTTCGCAATTTCCTCCGGCTCTTCGCTTGCGGGTGCAAGCGAAAGACCGATAGACCGCGCATTGTTGGGTGCGACCACGGGAAAGATGCCGAAGAGCATTCCCTCGAGCATGGTCTTGTCGATGGTGTCCTTAGCCATGTTGACCATGAGGCGGTAGCGGGGGTACACCGTCTTAAGCTCCGCCATGGGAAGCGGGCCCTTGAACATGACGCGCGCTGTGAGGCCCTCGCGGGTAACCAGCTCGTGGAGCTCGGCAACGTAGTCCCGCTCCACCTCGCGGCCATAGACGGTGAGCGTGTACGTGTCGGGCAGGTGTGTGAGCGCGCGAATGCACAGCTCGAGCCGCTTGCTTCTGCAGAGGCGGTGCACCGCAAGGAGGTGCGTCTCCGGCTCGCGCGTGCCATCCGGCGTGATGCCCTCGCTCCAGAACGCTACGTCAATGCCGTGGCGCGTCACCACCTTTTTCGGATTCCCCTCAAACTGGGGGAGGCTCTCCGGTGTCGCCGCGAACATGCGCCGAGCGATGCGCGCGGCGATGCGCGTGTGGAGCGGGAGCGTGTAGTGGGTGTACCAGAGGTACGTCGGAATATCAAGGAGCCACCACCACCAGCCGCCGACGGTGTAGTACTCGCTGTTCATGTGCACGAAAACACGATCGTAGCGGAGCGTCATGATGAGGCGCAAGAATCGGAAGGTGCGTCGCAGTCGCCCGTACCCCCGCTCTTTCCCGAGCGAGTGCACGGGAAACGAGTCGTCAAACGTACCCCGCAGAAGGCAAATGGCCTCGACCTCGAAGCCTTGGCGCATGAACTCCTTCGCCCAAAGAATAATCGAAGCGAGGTCGTCATCAGTGTCGTTGATTTTCTGTGTAATGATGAGCAAACGCATGGCCATAGGGTACCACACCTTGCGACTTCCTGTGAGTTGCGCAGTACCTTGCCCAGCACGTACAATGGCGAAATATGCAACAAAATACTTCACAACTTTCGGAACAAATCAAAGACTACAACGGTCGGGATTACCGTACCGTATGGCAGAAGCCCCACGCGGCGTTTGAGGACCGGTTCGAGGGCGGGCTCACGAAGCGACTCTTGACCGATGCGCCCGGATGGTTCATCGACATCGGCGGCGGGTATGGTCGCGTCTACCCCCTCTACAAGCGCGAAGGCAGGAAATCGGTCATCGTGGACTACGCGATGAATTTGCTCGAGATGGCGGCCACGAGCCACGGCAAAGACAAGGACGCGTACTTCGTGGCGGCAAACGCCTACCACATGCCGTTCAAAGACGCCGTGTTTAGTGGCGGGGTAAGCATACGCACGCTCCACCACATGAACAAGCCGGAGACGTTCCTTAATGAATGCGGGCGCATCACCCGCGCGGGGGGCCGCGTGTGCATGGAGTATGCCAACAAGGGCAACATCGCGCGCCTCTTCAAGCGGGGTTTTCGTGCGCTCAAGAAAGACCACGAGCACTATGGCGATATGCACTTTGGGACCCACCCCGACTACTATGCAACGCTCGCACATGACGCAGGGTTTACCGTGGAGCGCAACCTCGGTACCGGCTTCATGCCGCGCTACATAAAGTACGGTTTTCCGATTGGCGTACTTGCATTCAAGGAGCGCATGCTCGACGCATTCTTCGGCCCGCGCCGCCTCGCCCCTCTCATGTTCACCGACCTCAAGAAGCGAAAAGGAGAGAAGGACGAATCGCCGGTGGGCGACACCCTCCTCGACATACTCGCATGCCCCGCTTGCAGGGGTATACTCGAACCGATTGCACAGGGACTCCATTGTACCTCCTGTAAGCGCATCTACCCTAAGGTGGGTATGGTGTACGACCTGCGCTACACACCCTAAATGACGGGCCTCTCACTCTTGGTGCGCAATGGTGCGATACGTGCATGCGCTCCGTTTGCGCGCGTGGGCCTACGCAAGCCCCTGCGGCGCATCATTTCACTCCACGACATTCCACCCGACCACCACGATGCATTTCGTGCGAAGATGCTTTGGCTCTCGGAGTGGGCGCACGTGGTGTCGCTCGCCGACCTCTTCAACATGCGCGGGCTCGTCACGGATCGCATCAATGTGGCGCTCACCTTTGACGACGGTTTCAAGGAGTATGCGGGAGTGGTGGCGAGCACGCTTCGAGGGTTACACGTGCCCGCGACGTTTTTTGTGCCGAGCGGCGCCATCGGACTTACCGATGGGGCGGCACTGCGCTTCGCGCGTGAGCGACTCAAGCGTACCCGTGGCACCTTCGCGTTCATGAGTAAAGACGAAGTGGTGGAGCTCGCCCGCGACCCGCTCTTTTCGATAGGCGGACACTCGATGCACCACGCTGACCTCCGCACACTTACCGCGGAGCGACTCGACGAAGAAATTGCTGGAGACAAGATCGCACTTGAAACCCTCACAGGCACTTCGGCGCGCTTTTTTGCGTACTCGTTCGGTGGGCTCGCGAACGTGAGCATGAAGAGCATGCGCGCGGTCGAGCGCGCCGGGTACGAGGCCGCCTTCACCATCGTACCGTCGTTCTGGACACCCACGTCGCACCCCTACCTTGTGGGTCGCGACTCGCTCTCGGTTACCGACAACGTAGCGCTCTGGCGTGCGTGGCTCATGGGAGGGTACGATGTTTTGTCTCGCTTAAAAAATTCGAGTGACCTTCGACGTGTTATGACTGAACAACACATTTAGCACCGATGTGCCATTCGAAGTAGTATATTTGGCATGGGGGTATTTATGTTTTCATTATTGAGCGGTTTACTTGATGCCCTCTCGCGTGTACCCGTGCGAACGACAAAGTTACATGCACTGGTGTTAGTTGCGGTTGGTCTTACCATACCTCTCCCCCTCTATCTTCTGTTGTTGGTACTACAGGGAGTCCCGAATGTGGTGTCCAGTTTTTGGTTCTATCTTGCGTGGCACGTGCCCCTCATGGTGACGGCTCAATGGTTTCTTGTTATTGGGCATCGCAGAATGGAACTTTCACGCGCGGCGCCATACCTTGCGCTTACACCACTGTTTATGTTAGTTACCTCAAGCATACTTGTTGGTGTGACACCCACCATTGCAGGATATGTCGGAGTAGCACTCATCCCACTGGGAATCCTTGTACTCGAACTAAAGAAAACTGAGCGTGGGTGGTTACTTTTTAGTGCGGACAAAGGCGCACTCTACTTTATTGCGGTCGCCTTAATTTACAGTATAACGGCAAATTTAGACAAGTTAGCGATAGATGCATCGTCAGTTGCTTTCTATCTGCTAATAGATCACACCCTTATTGCTCTGTGTTCCCTGCTACTCTTTTTTACATTATCCTACTTTCCAGCTTCGGCCATCGAAACTCGGGACATTATGCACACTATCAAACAAGAACGGGTGCTGGTGGGCGCGTACGGGATACTGTTCGGTGTTTCTGTGATTGTTCACATGTACGCACTTACGCTTACCGAGCATCCGGAATATGTGATTGCTCTAAAGCGCGCAGGCACCATTGGCTTTGCGACACTTTCTTCCCTAGTGTTTCTAAGCTTTACACATCAGCAAGAAGAGAAGTGGGAGGATTTTCCAAAAAAAATTTGTGCTGGGTTGCTCGCGGGAATCGGTGTGGTTCTAATTGTTGTGTACGGTACACCCTGATTGATAAGCGTTCCGCGTAGCGTGTTATGACACACGACCCATGTTTGTATACAGTACATGTTCCGCGCGGACGATATCGTCCGGCCTTCCAATGGGAAGCCAGAGGTCCTGCACCTCTACACGCACGGGCACGTCCCGTGCCAAGAGTGTGACGAGGTCGGTGAGGTAGAGCTCACCACCGTGGAGCGGTGCATTGTAGGAAAAAATTCGCTCGTCGAGCACCATGACGCCCGTTGAGATGAGGTTCGTGCTCGGGTGCATTGGCTTCTCCTCGATACCTAGGAGCGAGCCATCGCTCGTTAGCTTGAGCACACCAAAATCCTGCGGATGGTCGGTAGTTGCCGCGAGGAGGCCAAGCGGGTGGCGGAAGAGCCGCGCAAGCGCGGGCGCACCGTGGATGTCGTCCGCGTTCATAACGAGAAAGCGTCCGGTGAGAATGCTCTGCGCACTCTTGAGCGCCCCGCCGGTACCATGCGGGAGAAGCTGAGGCACGTACCGTATCCGCCGCCCTTTGTGCTCACCGCCCACGTACTCCTCAATGCGCTCACGCAGGTACTCCACCACCAGCACCACTTCATGTACCTCCTCGGGAAGCGCCTCAAGCACGTGCTCGATGATGGGTTTTCCGAGCACCCGCACCATCGGCTTGGGCACCGTGTCGGTTAACGGCCGAAGCCGCACTCCCTTCCCCGCCGCAAAAATAACGCACTGCATGGGAAAAGTGTACGTGGGACGGACCGAGCGTCAAGCGATCAATTCCGCTAGACCACTAAAGTAGTCAAATCAACTCAAATCAACTTAGTTGATTTATTTTTGCTACACCTTGTGATACTCACGATACCAGCGCACGAAATTCTTCACCCCCTCTTCCACGCGCACTCTCGGCTCGAAGCCGAGAGTGCGCCGAGCCTTTGAAATATCCGCATAGGTTTCGAGTACGTCGCCTGGCTGAAGTGGCTTTTCTATGACGTTCGCTTTCTTCCCAATCTCTCGCTCTATAATTCGTACAAATTCTCGCAGATGCACCGGTGACCCGGTACCCAAATTAAATATTTCAAATCCCTGAGGTCGCACATCGAGCGCTCGCATAAACCCCTCAACAATATCTTCAACGTACGTGAAATCTCGCTTCATGTCTCCACTGTTGTAAAGCTCAATCGACTCACCGGAAAGCATCGCTTTTGTAAACTTAAACAGTGCCATATCTGGGCGCCCCCATGGTCCGTAGACACTAAAGAAACGGAGCATCGTGATGTTCATGCCAAACAGGTCCTTGTATGAAAACGAGAGAAGTTCCACAGCTCGCTTTGATGCGGCATATATTGACATAGGGGTATCCACACGTGTCTCCTCAGAAAAGGGCATCTCAAGGTTTTTTCCATACACTGAGCTCGTTGAAGCCATTACAATGTGTGGTGTCTTATACCATCGAGCAAGCTCCAAAATATTGAGCGAACCCACATAATTACTGGAGGCGTACACGAATGGGTTTTCCAACGAGTACCGCACACCGGCTTGAGCGGCGAGATGAGCAACCGCGTCAAACGGACCATACTGTACCCACACTCGTTCAAGGCTAGCTCGATCGCTTATATCGACACATTCAAAGTGCGCGTCGGGTACTATCCTTTGCACTCGAGCCAGCTTCAACTGTGGGTCATAGTAGCCGTTGAGGTTATCTACGACGACCACACGATGACCCTCGCGTAGGAGACGTAGCGCAAGGGTATTGCCGATGAAGCCGGCACCTCCGGTAACAAGTAGTTTCATGTGACAGTGTTATACCACATGAAACTATTTTTGTCTCTTTGACAAATGTAACTAGTTTGTGTTATTGTCCGTACTGGCATATTCTCTGACCCTAGGTGAAGGAGCGCGACAGTGGAAATAGTGGTGATGTACCCGGCGTACTCGCAAGGAGTCATCCAAGACGACTTTTTGCTCAAGTTGCTACGTCATTTTAAAGAACCGAGCACAGAACCGAACACGTATCACATCGTACCCATCCTTAATGGGATGACAGAGGAGGATTACGAACGTTCTTTGAGCCAGTACAAGCAGACTGACTCAACTTTCGGAATCAAGGTGCACCCCTTGTATGCCGGAAAAACGACGGGTCTTTTTGGTACCTTGCTCTACGGATATGGAGCGGTCGCAAAAACATACCCGAACGCAACAACTGTCCGAATGGATAACGCTGAACATTCCATTGCTGCCATCCCTGAATTGGCGACACCCGCAAGGGAAACGGGCGGAATGGTCGTTGGAGATCTCTGTTTCGACGATACGACCCTCCTGCCCAATACACCGGACTGGTACGCTCATGAAATAGTGTGGCCGGGCATCGCTCATATGGTGAGCCCCACATCGCAACTACCCCTTTCGTGTGCGCATGGATTCCAAGCATTTGGCCCTCGAGTCCTTTCAAAAATCTTTGTTCGACTCAACCAAATGATTGAGTACATGTCCCTACGAGGCCCTCAACCAAAGTGGGGACTCGACTTTGGGATGGTGTGCTCCGCACTATTGGCGAACGTACCGGTTAACATCTATCCGGTAAGGGCCGAATCACTTCGCAATAGGGATCTTGGGAAAATTGCCGACCAGCTTTCTGCTGCGGCGACGTGGGTCAGCGCCTACGCACACATCAGGAAATAATTTCGATATCAACTTAACCGCCATGGCAACGTGGCGGTTGTTCTTTTTTGTAAACACAGAGTCATCTACTTTGTTTCTTCGAGCTTCTTTGTGACATACTCGTACCTACCTTTGGGGTACTTGAATGCAGAGATTGAGTCGGAAGAGTATTTGTAGTGGTACATACTTGAAATTTTTGACCCGTCCATCACAATCGGGTACGCGTAGTAGCGCCACACACCGGGACCGTTGGGAATCACGCCGCGCGAGAGGTGCCAAAATGTGAAGAATGCGACACGAACCATCCACGCGGGAAGCGGCAGTACTCGCTTCCCCACAATTTCCGCCATCGTCTTTGCATAGACCGGCTCACCGGGAGGTGTGATGTTAAACACTTCGTAGTCATGTTTCACGCTGGGATCGAACGCGAGGAGGGAGACAATATTAACTACATCATCTTCATGAATAAACTGACGCACCCATAGACGAGTCGAGGGAACAAAAGAAACAAGCAGAGTCACCAGACGGTAAAAGATATTTCCCTTGAGCTCACCCGCAAGCGCCGCTTGTAGTCCGAATCGAATACGCGCATACCGTCCACGAGGTCCAGTAATCGCCGCGGGGCGGACAACAGAAACAACGGGGGTATGGCCTCCATTCTTCATTCCCTTCTCGTACATAGAAGCAAGCTCGCGTTCCGATTCTATCTTTTCAACCGCATAGCTGTACACCTTTTCTCGCATTGGCTCCTCTTCTCTGAAGTGATGCTCGAAAGAGTTGGTCGCATACGCACCGTACACCGCTGCGGTGGAGAAGTGGATCAGTCGGGCGACATGCGGCGCCCCAAACGCATAGGAAAATATCTCTCTTGACCCATCAACATTCCACTTCCACCCGAGCGCGCGGTTCCCATAGAACTCTCGTATTTGCCACGCACAGTGCACCACCACATCGGGCACATACTTTTCAACCAAGGCGCGCCATGCTTCCGGGTCTGATGTATTCGCCTGCACCCATATGAGTTTAGAATGATTAGCCAACTCATTGGGCCGGGCTTCCTTATCAAGCCCAATAACCAACGAGACATCTTCACGCGCAACCCACTGATCACAGAGCATTCCGCCCACGTAACCCGCCGCACCTGTGACCACTACTACATGCCCAGTAGCTTCCCTCATGCTCGCTATCCTACTCTAAAATGCGCCGCCACGCGAACAAGTAGCGTTTTGATAGTCCGAAAAATTATCGCAAGGTCGAGCAACATGCTTCTATTCTTCACGTAGTAAAGATCATAGGCGAGTCGCACCTTACTCTCCTCAATAGATTGGGGGCTTATATGACCCGACAAGTACTGCTGATGGGTTTGTGCCCAGCCGGTGATTCCCGGTGGCACGGCATACCGTGCACGATAAAAGGGAACGTGCTCAAGCAAGCGAACACCCAAACTCTCGATATCATTACGCGGACCGATTAGTGACATATTCCCCCAAAGAATGTTCCAAAGTTGTGGTAGCTCGTCCAGACTTGTAAAACGTAGGAAGCGTCCTACACGCGTCACCTTGTTTGAACCTTCCCCTTGCCAGTATCCTTTGTCGTTTTCAGACATTGTTCTTAATTTGTAGACCTTTAATACCTTCCCGTTCTCACCAAGCCTACGTTGCGATATAAATACCGACCCTCCATCGTCCAGTTTAATCATAATCATGACTAGCGGGAGACACAATATGAAGAGCACCCCAAGCGGAACAGAGAGCATGATATCCGCACAACGCTTCGCCACTCGATACAGTCCGTCACTCGAAGAGGTGAGGTGTTGGAGAAACCACTCAAAACGAAGCGCGGAGAGCGGTACGCGATCAAACAATTCCTCGTATGCGGACTCGAAATCTATAAACGTGAGCCGCCGAGTACCAAACGAGTACTCCACAAGTGCTGCAATGAGATTGGCAAGCTTAGGGGTATACGGACTCGCTACAATAATGCTAATATCCTGATTCTTTACAACCTCGAGCGTTCGAGCAACGAAGTCCGGTGTCCTTTCAACCAAAGCGTAATCAACAATACGCACAAACTCATACTCGTACCGATAGTTGCCGTTTACCTCCCGAACAAGCTCTTCTGCCTCCTGCCCCTCAGCAAGCAGGAGTGCCTTATACCTTTTCCGTGGGCGAAAGTGTGGGAAGAGTGTGAGACGCCACGCAACCATGAGAAGCGAGGAGACTCCGAGGTAAATGAGGAGATTGGTTTTGGGAGCAATGGGAAAAATTGGCAACAAGAAAAAAAGTGCCGCGGCACACAGCACATTTATTGTTTGTGCGGTGAAAATGCGTCCAGGGAGACGTCGTTGGAGAATGACCGTATGCTTATCGTACAATCCTGCGATGAAGTATACTGCGAGCCAAACAGCGGAGAGAAAGGTGAATGCCGGAAGGTGATCCTCCAGTCGCACACGAGTGGGAAGCTCAAAATATCGCACAAACAGTGTGATATAAAGCGCCACAAGAAAAAACGTAAGGTCTCCCAGCACAAGTATGAATAGTTCTCTCCGTCGTACATGCATAGTGGAAATAGGTACTTGCTAGTGTATAGTATCGTTGTGCATATGGAACCAACAAATACTCCTTCTGTCAAGAATCTGTGTATCGTGATCGCGATTACTAAGTCCAATTGGGGGGGTGCCCAACGCTATGTGCACGACCTCGCTGTTGCACTTCACGCGCAAGGCCACCATGTTCATGTTGTACTTGGTGGCACGGGGGAGCTTGCACAAAAACTCCGAGACGGAGGAATCGACGTATCCTCCGTTCCAACACTTACTCGCGACATTACCCTTACACAAGAGATCCGATCCTTTATTCATATCTATAAGGTGCTACGTACGATACGTCCTGACGTGCTACACCTTAACAGCAGTAAAGCGGGAGGGCTCGGCGCACTTGCGGGAAGAGTGCTTGGGGTACCACGCATCATATTCACGGCACACGGGTGGGCATTTAACGAGCCGAGATCCCGGTTCGTGTGTATATTGCTACGAACTCTGTACTGGATCACCATACTACTAGCTCACCGGACTATTGCCGTGTCGGCGGCCACCGCGCGTGACATCATACACCTGCCGTTCATGCGCTCACGTATCGAAGTGATACATGTTGGATGTACGTCTACAGCCATCCTTCCACGCAATGATGCACGCAGAGCTCTTGAGCAAATGCATCCCTCGCTTGCGAGCATTTTTTCAAGTAACGCAAAAGTATTTGTAACTATCGCTGAGCTACACCCCATCAAGGGACACCATGTAATGCTTGAGGCTTTTTCACGCACACAGATGCACACTCCCTCAATGTACTGGGTGCTTATGGGGGATGGTGAACTTCGAGATGAACTACAGACGACCATTAAAAAATGGAACCTGAATGAAAAAGTGTTGCTTCTGGGTCACGTGCGTGATGCGAGTCGCTACCTAAACGCATTCGACTACTTTGGACTTCCCTCACTTTCAGAGGGTCTTGCATACGTTCTCCTTGAGGCGGGGCTTGCAAATCTTCCTGTGATTGCCACGTGTGTGGGCGGCATACCAGAAGTTATAACCGATGGGAAAACCGGTCTCCTGGTACCCTCAAAAGATGCGAGTGCGCTTGAGAAGGCTCTCACCACACTTATAGCCGACACGCATCTGGCGTATTCGCTTGGCAGTGCTCTCAATACCCAAGTGCGAACCAACCACTCTCTAGCACAAATGGTTGCGCGCATCGTGGATGTCTACCACAATCAGCAATTCTTCAAAGAGGCTTAAGGATGTAGGATCTCAGTCCCGTACACACCTTCCAGAAGATCCGTGTCCTTGCCTGAGTCTCGGAGCAGTTCTATGTTCTTTTTTTCAAGCGCCCGTAGGAGTGTGATTGAATTTTTTCCATCGATATGTTTCTCAAAATAGTTTGCAAGTGCCGCAAAATCTTTGATGAAACAATGCCCACCTGCGCCCCGACCCAACACCGCACTTTTGTGTCCACTCATATCCACAGGGTGCATGTGACTACTGCCTATTCGGGTGTCGGCTGACATTGCTTGTGCGAGCACTTCGTAGTCAGCTCCCACATTCTGACAGAGGTCGTACAGGAGGTTCATAAAAACCACCTTGGTAAAAAGGAAGCAGTTGCCACCGTACTTGATGAGTTCCGCGGTTATCGCGTCAGTTACCAGTTCGTAAGGTGCCCGGGGAAGTACCGCAAGTACTTTTCGAGCAGCGTCATGGTACACGTCTGTATCCTCTGGAATGCCCAGTATGTTTCTTTCCGGATTCGCTGCGTCGTAGGCAGCTGACTTCTCACGTAAAAACTCAGGGGAGTGGAGAATGAGTAGTGTGGGGAAATCTTGCTGCAGTCTGCTTGTCGTACCCGGCAGTATCGTTGACTTAATAACCGCAATCGCGTTAGGTCCTACCTTGGTGAGGGCATCACGCAATTGACGATCATTGAATCCCTCTGGTGTTGTTGGAGTAGGAACAGCCACGAAGACGATTTCGCATTTTGATACCGCCTCCCCATTTTGTGCGTACGGCTCCTCAAGCGCATACCGTATCACCTGATACCCGCGCCGTTCAAAATCATCGGCGTAATTCTTCCCAATAAACCCTTGGCCTATGCATCCAATCTTCATACCTATTTGGTTGCCTTCGGCTTTTTCTTCACTCTTTGCACTTTTCCCTCAAGACCGGCCCCTTTTCCGTACACACCTTCCAAAAGATCAATATCTTTTTCGGTCATCCTCAGCAAGTGGGTGTTCTTTCGTTCCATTGAGTAGAACACTTCCGCACCACGAGAATCCCCCGTTGCTTGCTCATACCATCGTGCAAACGCGGCCATATCCTTGATGTAGCAAGGTCCTCCTGCTCCACGACCGGGTACCGCGCCCGGGTGTCCGCTTGTGTGTACCGGATTGTTGTAGTAGTGCGCTCGAGATGAGAGATAAGGATCTGCATCAAGTGCACGCTTAAGCTCATCCCATGTAGCTCCAGTGGCTTGAGCCGCATCATACATTAGATTCGTAAATAATATTCGCATATACCCATGAAGATTATGTGCGTACTTGATGAGTTCCGCTTCATGCGACGTACATACTTGACTGTGTACACTGGGAGGAAAATGCGACAGTACGGTTTGTGCGTGTTTTTTTGTACTTACCCCGGGAACAAACCCCACGATATTCATGATGGGGTATGCCGCATCCCATCCCGCAGTCTTCGCAAGCAAGAACTCGGGAGAAAACATGACGCGAACATTAGGATACTGACTTTGCAGCACTTCCGTGGTTCCAGGAAGCAGGGTCGACTTGATTACTGCTATTTTTCCCTTTCCGACAAGAGCGATCGATTCGCGTACGATAGAATCATCGAATCCCTTAGGGGTGGTGGGGGTCGGTACCGCAATAAGAACTATGTCGCAAAGCGCTATTCTTGACTTGTTGTCGCGGTACGCATCTTCAAGCGAGTAGCGCACGGTCTCATAGCCACGTTTTTCAAAATCATCGGCATAGCTCCTCCCAACAAACCCTTGGCCGATAAATCCTATAAGAGGTTGTGCCATAAAAAATATCGATTATTAGCTACTCAAAAAGATTAAATCCGGTGCGCTGGGTATTCTACCCCAAAAATCGCAAAATTGCTCGCGCGAGCTTGTCGGGGTCGTAACGAGTGAGTGTCCGACGCGGAGGGTCACCCCTCTTTGGCTTCTAGAGCTCTGCTGAATGGAGGGTGAAGTGTCCCTATGGTAACGATATGGGGAAGTTTTTCTCCGCAGGTCGCTGATTGTTTCGACGCATAACGAACCACCCTAGCACAGTCACATTCGGCTGCTACTGGAGCGGTGCGAGGTGCGTTATGATGTGACAGATGAATGCTCGCACCATTATCCCAACCCTTATGCACGCAACAGGGTTGCCGCACATAATGAGACTGCGTCAACGAAACCGACTGGTTGTCGTGCTCTACCACGGCGTCACAGATGATATTGGTACGGGAATTTTCAACTACCGCGGAAAGTTTGTTTCAACACATACGTTTAATAATCATCTTGACTACTTTACACGTCACCACACCGTACTTGGACTCGATGAAGCCGTACGTCTACTGTTTTCAGAATCTCCATTGCCTTCCTACCCTCTCTGTATCACATTTGATGATGGGTACAGGAATTTTTTTACCCACGCAGCTCCGCTTCTCAAGCAGTACCGAATGGCGGCAACCATGTTCCTCACCACCTCATTTATCGACACAAAGAAGCCCTTGTGGGTGGACCGCCTCGAGTACGCCGCGGGCCATGGAATCCACCCGACACTCCCTGACCGTACCGCGCGCGCAAAATTGGATGCGCAGATACGCTCAAGACTCAAGCAACTCCCGGACCTTGAGCGCGAATCCACGCTTTCTACATTTGAGGAGAAGGTCGCTGCAAAACTTGTCGATTTTGATGAGTCAAGGAGCGTATACGCACCCCTCTCGTGGAGTGAGGTGGAAACGTTGGAAAAAGAGGGTATGATGTTTGGTGCCCACAGTGTGCACCACCCTATTCTGACTCGCCTTACACCCGAGGCGCTGCGCGTAGAAGTGGGCGAATCAAGGGAATGTGTCACGAGGCGCTGCAAGAAATCGTCTTCGGTATTTGCCTATCCGAACGGACAATCGGGTGATTATGATGAGGTAGTCACGCGCGAAGTGCGCGCGTGCGGATTCACCGCCGCACTGACTACGATTCCCGGCAACAACAAAAAGACCACCAGCCCCTATGCGCTCAAACGCTACACGATGAGCACACGGGACGTGGGGGCCTCATTTATTCAAAACGTTACTGGCACTAACACAGCACTTTCATGTCTACTACAACAACTCGGGCGGAGGTGAGTTTTTTCAATGAGCGCAGTCGCTCGTACCTTGATGAGTACGGAAAAGAGACTCCCGAGGGTTTTTCATTCCGTATGCGTCGCGAAGGGGTACTACGGGTACTGCCAGACGGAGAGGGTAAGCGCGTGCTTGATATTGCCGGCGGACCCGGTGTGATGATAGCCGGTTTGCGTAAAAAAGGATACGAGGTTGACTGTGTGGATGCGGCTCCTGAAATGGTTGCGCTTGCGGCCCAAGAGGCGCGTGGCGACGCTAAGGTTCACACACACGTCGAAGACGTGCTCGCTCTTTCATACAAAAATGGCACGTTTGACGCGCTGACTGCCATGGGTCTTGTTGAGTACCTTGATGATCAGGACAGGGCGATGCGAGAAATGGCACGGGTACTCAAACCTGGAGGTGTTGCGATTATCACGTTCCCCAATCGTTACTCTCTATGGCGTTTCTGGGCAGCAACACTGCGGACCGTTTTCTACCCACTGCGTACGCTGCACAAAAAACTGACCGGGAAGCCGGTGTACCCTATACGTCATCGAGAGTACACACCGGAACAGGCACGAGCGTACATGCGCATACACGGACTTGTGCCTGCGCAGACGATTTACTACAACTACAAGCTCATGCCATTTCCTCTCGATAAATTTTTTCCACGATTGACCGTGATTCAGTCGAGCCTCTGTGAAGGTAGAGGGGGAGTATTCTCTCGTTTCTTCGCCACCGCTTTTATTGTGGAGGGGGTGAAGCGGGCTCTGTAGTTTCCTCTATCGAAGAGGTCACGTCGTCAGTGATCCCCCTACTCCTCAGGTAGCAGGTCTCGAATGATTCTTTCATGGCAGCGAGGTACTCTTCATCCGTAGTCTGAAATTTGTCCTTGACTGCGGTTGCAGCAGCTTCTTTCAATTGTACTCGTAGTGGAAAACTTTCAATAAGGCTACGAAGTTTGTTGGCGAGACACTCAATGTCTCCCACAGGACACGCCAAGCAATGTACCTTATCTATCAATACCGAACCCACGACGCCGACATTGGTCGTCACGATAGGGCAATGGAGCATCGCCGCCTCAACAAGGGTCCTACCAAACCCCTCAAACTCTGAGGTGAGGAAGTAGACATCGGCACTTTGGTAGTAGCATGCAACATTTTCCTTCCACCCCTCAAACACCACACGATTCTCAAGGTGTAGCTCTTTGACAAGCGAAACCAGTCTTTTTTTCTCCTTACCCTCTCCCACTATAATTAACCCAACACTCGGATAGTGAGACGCAAGAAGGTTGAAAGCACTAATCGCATCTTCAATACGCTTCTCCGAAGTAAGTCGAGACACCATGAGCACAGTGAATTTAAAGTAAGGATACTTTTCGTTAAGGTTTGTTACGGGAGGTTTTGTTGGATCAAGATTTGAAAAATCTACCCTTACAGGAAGCACCGTGAGGACCGCCCCCTCAAGAAGTCCCCGTTGTTCGAATGACTGGCGCACATGGTCAGAGACAATACGCAGACACTGTGTTCGTGCAACAAGCCAATTAGCGAGATGCAATCGAATCCTATTGAGCATCCCACTCTCAACAAACTCGGGTGCAAACGGATCGGTGTGCACTTGGAGTTGAAGGGGAAGTTTGAGCTCTCGCGCGATAAGATACCCCGCCAAACCACACTCAAACGGATCTTGAGCGGAGACGAGATCCACCCGCTCTATGTTCTTCCCCATACGATACGCGTCGTACACATAGAGGAGAGGATGACGACTGTTGGTGGCATACACCCATACGTTTGGGGCGATCTGTTGTTTTAAGAGACCTGTACCCCTGCGGGTAAACACAATAATATGGAGCTCATCAACAATAGCCCCTTGCTTTGTAATGCGCCGCCTAGCCTCGCTCTCGGCATCAAATAGTTTTCGCTCGCTCCCCACCAAGAGTACATTCATACCCATAGAGTACCAGAAAATCCCTTGCTATGTCACGGTATGTTCTTCCCCATGGTAGCGCGGCGGCACGTGCGTGCCACATCCTGCGCTCATTCGAGTCAGCCATTCGAATAACTGCAGCTACGATATCTTCAAGCGAAAGGGGATCAACAAATAGCACACTGTCCTTGAGTGACTCACAGTATCCGGTCTCTTTGGTGAGAATAACTGGCACACCAAAAGAGAGTGCTTCAAGTGCAATATTTGGTGTTACCTCCGAAAGGGAGGGGAGCACGAGGGCCCACGCACGCCGCATCACTCGATGTGCTTCTTCTTGCGGAACGTTGGCGAGAGTCACCAGCTCTATTTCAGGACATGTTGCGCGCGCACGCTCGAATGCTCGTGCGAGTCGCGCTGTGTTCTTGAGAAAAAGCGGCCTCCCCACCCACACGAAACGCTTACTAGGTGGCTCCTCTGGTACACTGCGTACAGGTTGCACATTCTCGATAACTGCGGTTCGCTCGTACGGTATGGTATATGCGGCAACTGTGAGAGCCTGTTGCCATTGAGAAGAAAATACCACTCTGGTGGGTAGCGCGAACACCACTCTGCGAGTGATACACTTGAGTATTCGCTCATAGAAACTTAGCGGTGGTGAGGTCTGGTAAAATGTTGAAAGTGGTACCTCACACCTGGTACGCTCGACAAAACGTTCCCACAGGAAATCTCCACCACTACGCACAAATACACACGTACGAAAGAGGCGTGCCATGAGCACTGTAGGGATCGCGACACTCCACGTATCTAGGGAAATCACTAAGTCCGCTGTTTTTAGGGGTTTCCATAATCCTGCCGCAAACGCAACATGACGCACCACCTTCGGGTACATGCGATAGGTTGAAAACGAAACAAGTGAAACTGTATGTCCTTCTGCCACAAACCCATCCCGTAACCCTTCAGAGTAGTAGGAAGGACCTCCCGCCTGCGGAGGACTCAACGGAGTAGCAATAACAACGTGCATAACTACAGTATACAAAAAAAGAAAGCGCCGTCATTCAAAACGGCGCAAGTAGCCAACGGCTCGCTTACTACTGCGCATGGCGAACGTGATAGGCGCGGCCATGAGGAGTAGCGAGAGAATTACAACGACAAACACACAGAGCGAACATAACTGGAGGCACGCATACATCGATACCTTCGCATGCCCCAGCTGAGCACCAAGCGGTGCCGAATGAACAAGAGAAAGATTGGACCTACCCCTATTCCGTGTCCTGTTGCTTGTTCCGCTCGGGACACTGCTTATGGTCGCGAGTGTAATGTATGGACGTTCTCTACGCATCGGTCACCCGTATAGTGATGTGTATGCACCCGAAGTTTTCTGAGGCAGTTTGCCCCAGATACGTACCACCGAACAATGCGCTGTTCGAAGCCACACGCCAAAGTTGCATGAGTGCAAACAACGCACTTTCTTCCAGTTCTTTAAGGACTTGGTCTTGTCGGTCACACATCTGTCGGCTCCCATTCGTTTCAGTTCCTTAACCCAGTAAGCCAGAGTAACCACTTGTGCACAAGTGTCGTAGGGTGAGTTACCAAAAAATTCTACTTCCGGCGTTTACCCACCTTACGACGAGAAACAATGAGCTTGTTACTATACTTCTTTGGTGTGCGTGTTTTGTGTCCTTTGCCGGTAGGCTTGCCATAAATAGAGCGCGCACGACGGTGACCGCGACCTTGGCGACCCTCACCTCCACCGTGCGGGTGATCAACCGGATTCATCACCGTACCACGCACCGTTGGCCGTACACCGAGCCAACGACTGCGTCCCGCTTTCCCAAGCGTCACAAGTTGATGCTCTTCGTTGCTCACCACACCGATGGTTGCCCAACAAGTTGAGGGTATCTTACGAACCTCAGTGGATGGCATTTTCACGTGAGTATAGGTGCCGTCTTGCGCCACCACATCACAAAAATTGCCCGCGGAGCGCGCAAATCGCGCACCCGCCCCCGGCTTCGTTTCAATGAGGTGCACTTGCGCACCTATCGGTATGCTACTCAGTGGCATCCGGACGCCAAGTTCAGGTGCGACGGACGTGGAGGCAATAAAACGATCCCCCACCTTTGCCGTCTTGTGTGCAAGGATGTAGCGACGTTCACCATCCGCGTAGCAAAGAAGGGCGACATACGAGCTACGATTAGGATCGTACTCGATGGATTCAATACGTGCGGGAATGTCGTGCTTGTTGAAAGTGAAGTCTATTTGCCGGTAGACACGCTTATGGCCACCACCTTTATGACGCGTGGTGATGCGTCCCTGGCTATTCCTTCCCACGGCCCGTTTACCTCCTTTGGTAAGAGCCTTGTGGGGCACGGAAGTAGTCACCACTGTTTTATAGGAACGAGTGGTCATGCTTCGGCGTGAGGGTGTGGTGGGGTTGTACTTTTTCATAGTTATACCATGTCGATTTTATCGCCCTTTTTCAGAAACACGTATGCCTTCTTGTATCCCTTAATCGTACCGCGACGGCGACGCATCGAGGAAACAAACTTTCGAGGGGCAACGCGGACGACGTTCACCTTAATGGGAGTTACTTTGTAGACTTGCTTGACCGCCGCCACAATATCACGCTTTGTCGCATCCACAGCTACCATGAACACATACATACCTTTTACCGTAGCATATGCCGCTTTTTCCGTAATGCGAGGTCCTCGTAGAATGTAGTCGGCACTCTTTGTGAGCGTTGTTATTTCACCTTTTTTCTTCAGTGACTTCTTCGCGGCGTTCGCAACAGAGGACACGCCCTTCGCATCCACGTTCTCCTTTTTATCTCCTTTTTTTCCTAGGATAGCCATAGTGTTATGCGTTAGTCGTCACCTCCTGACCCGCTCGTTTCTTAAGCACTGCAATCGCCTCTTCCGGAACAGACACGATAAGGTACTTATAGCGAAGAAGCTCAACAGGATTCAAATTGCGAACCTCTTCAACGAGCACATTGCCGAAGTTGCGAAAGCTTTTCTCTAACGTTGTACTACGTGAGGGGTGTGCGATAAGTGCGGTGTTGGTGCGTTTTGTTTTCAACTTCTCAAACCCCGCAATAGTGGAGAGGTCTACCAACACCTGCTTTGCGACTTTAGTTTTCGGTTCACTAAGTGCGATGGTTTCCACAAAGAGCACTTCACCGTCCGCAAGCTTCTTTGAGAGCACCGCGCAGAGCGCCTTTGTTCGCATCTTTTTATTGATTTTCTGGGTATAGTCACGCTCGTTGCGAGGACCATGGGAAACCGACCCACCCCTCCAAATGGGAGACCTCCGTGTCCCATGGCGCGCATTGCCGGTACCCTTCTGCTTCCACGGCTTCTTGCCGGTACCGGAAACTTCGCTCGTGGTTTTGGTATGCGCAATAGGGTTACGTGCGTTCGCCTGCATCGCACGCACAACCTGCGAAACGAGATCTTTGTTCCACGCAACACCAAAAAGTGCATCGGGGAGTTGGAGTTCACCCGCCTGTTTGCCTTCGCTTGTGTAGATAGTTGCTTTCATGGTGGTTATGCCGCACGTACTTCAATGAGTGTACCGCGTCGTCCCGGTACGGCGCCCTCGAGAATAAGTTGTCCACGCTCATTGTCAACCGCGAGCACCTTGAGGTTTTTCACCGTCACACGCGTCCCTCCTGTGCGACCTGCCATACGCATACCCTTCGGTACACGAGTACGCAAGCCACCGCCTATCGAACCCGGCTGTCGCGCATTGTGCTTTTGACCGTGAGATGCGGGACCTCCCGAAAACCCGTGACGCTTGATGACACCTTGGAACCCTTTCGCTTTTGAAATGCCTGACACGGCAACCACGTCACCAGGAGCAAATGCATCCGCCACACCGTAGGTGCTCCCTGCCTCCGGCGCACTCACATCGTCCGTAAACCGATACTCACAAAAGTGGCGGAACAAGCCCTTGGTGCGTTGTGCCTTATGCACGTGAGACTCCTTTTTCGCGCCATAGCCCACCTGCACCGCTCGGTAGCCATCCTTTTCCAGAGTCTTCACCTGCGTCACTGTCATAGGCCCCACCTTGAGAATGGTCGCCGGATGTACCCTGCCGTCCTTGTCGAAAACCTGGGTCATTTCTTCTTTTGTAGCTAAAATGAATTTCATGCTTGTCTTTGATTCCTACGTATCGTGGACCTAAAAAAAATCGTTACCCTGCACTTTCGAAGAAAATACTATCCGAAACAACCGATAGAGATTGCGACACACCGCAACGTGTTGCGTCTGCAATGCTTAGAAAGGCTTAGAAAGTGCAGGATTGTAGAAGAATATAGTCGCTTTGCTCCTTATTCTTCTACAAAAATCGCCCATACCGGACCAGTCGCCGGTAAGGCGGAAAGTCCAGTGGTTTTTGGCTCTGTTGAGCCGAAAACATGGAGTTAGCAACAGTGCTAACCTATGAGCCCATGCACTATACAGGAACTATGTGTGGGATGCAAATTTGACATAAATTATGTTGGATAGTATAATATCAACAGTAGTTCGCCACCACCGAGGAGTACGCAAATTGGACATTGCGGTTCAGGGTGTTGCTGCGGTTATCACGTTCTTCTTTGCAGTGCGTGCGTTTGTGAAGGAGGAAAAGCGCAGTGCGGTATACGCGTTTTTTGGGCTCGCGTGGCTCATGTTCTGGTGCGCGTACCTCGATTGGCTCGAGATCCTCCACTGGGTGATGGACGCCACCTGTCTGTTTTTTGGTGCTTGCCTCCATATGTTCTTCATAAAAAAAATGTTGTAGGCACCAACATGGTCTTGCTTCCAACCAACAACCGCCCTTTCGGGCGGTTGTTCTGTTGTATTCTTTTGTCCTTAGCTCATCTTCACATCTATGTTCACGCCGCTCGGGAGAGACAGATTCGTGAGTGCCTCGATGATTTTTGGATTCGGATTCAAGATATCAATCACCCGCTTGTGTACCCGCATCTCGAACTGCTCTCGCGCGTCCTTGTGGACGAATGCGGCTCGGTTTACGGTATACTTCTTTATTTCGGTAGGGAGCGGCACGGGACCGACCACCTTTGCGTCGTAGCGAAGCGCGGTATCCATGATTTGTTTGATGCTCGCGTCAAGGATTTTATGCTCGTACGCGCGAATGCGGATGCGAAGCTTCGCGCCCTCACCCGTTACGGGCTTCACTGCACGGGTACGCTTTGCTTTTGTTGTGGCGGTGGTCATAGTGAGAAAATAGTAGAAGACTATGCCGTGACCTTGGTGACGACACCCGCACCAACAGTCTTACCTCCCTCGCGGATGGCAAAGCGTTGCTGTGCTTCGAGTGCGACAGGGGCGACAAGTTTAACCTTGAACGTCACCGTATCACCCGGCATTACCATCTCTACACCCTCAGCGAGTGTCACTTCACCCGTCACGTCTGTCGTACGGATGTAGAACTGGGGCTTGTAGCCTGTGAAAAAAGGCGTGTGACGGCCACCCTCTTCCTTCTTGAGGATGTATACCTCGCTCTCGAAGTCGGTGTGTGGGGTAACTGAGCCGGTCTTTGCGAGCACTTGACCGCGGTGCACATCTTCCTTCTTCGTGCCTCGAAGGAGCACGCCTGCATTGTCACCTGCGCGTCCCTCGGTAAGTTGTTTGTTGAACATCTCGATACCCGTCACGGTAGTCTTTGTGGTGGGCTTGATGCCGACGATTTCTACTTCCTCGCCGACCTTCACTATACCGCGTTCAACGCGGCCGGTAACCACCGTACCCCTACCTTCGATGGAGAAGATGTCTTCGATGGGCATGAGGAACGGCTTCTCAACATCGCGCACCGGCTCGGGAATGTACGAGTCGAGCGTGTCGATGAGCTCGGTGATTTTCTTTGCCCACTCATCGTCGGCCGACTTCGCCTCGAGCGCTTTGAGGCCCGAGCCGCGGATGACGGGAGCGTTCTTGCCGTCGAAGCCGTGCTTGTCGAGGAGTTCACGGAGCTCTTCCTCAACGAGATCAAGCATGTCCGGGTCGTCCACCATGTCGCACTTGTTCAAAAATACGATGATTTTGGGTACGCCTACCTGGCGAGCGAGGAGCACGTGCTCTTTCGTCTGGGGCATCGCGCCGTCGGTCGCCGCAACCACCAAGACCGCACCGTCCATTTGAGCGGCGCCGGTAATCATGTTCTTGATGTAGTCGGCGTGGCCGGGAGCGTCAATGTGCGCGTAGTGGCGGTTCGGACTCTCGTACTCACTGTGGTGGAGTGCAATAGTAATACCGCGCGCCTTTTCCTCGGGCGCATTATCAATGCCGTCAACACCCTCAACACGGGCGCTGTAGCCCTTGTCCTTGGCGAGGTTGCCAAGCACGTGAAGGATTGCGGCGGTGGTGGTGGTCTTTCCGTGGTCAACGTGGCCTATGGTGCCGACGTTCACGTGAGGCTTAGACCTGTCGAATGCTTCTGCCATGGTCTTTTTGTTAATTCTGCGCTCCTTACGGAATTCAGGGCGCGAGAATGCCTCAACTCCGGAAGGTGCAAGCTAATAACGCCGGACGCGCCACCATTACGGCGACAAAAAAACACGCCCAGTGCGATACGTGCATCGTACCGTACCCGGGCGTGAAGTCAAGCGTTTGTGGTGGTGGTGGATTAGTGGAGCACACGACGTTGCGGATCTCCTTGGCCAAGAGTGGCATCAGAATGAGGCAAGCCTTCATCGTACACACCATCTTCCGGTGTGTATGCGACTGCGAGATACTCTTGCCTGTCCATAACAATAGGTGTTCCGGCGACGATCGAAAGGAGGAGTGCTTGCCCCATGAATGTATAGGAGGTTACGCCCTCGCGATCTTCACACACCGTACGGAGGCACGGTACTCCCTTGAAAATTGCTTTCTTGAGAAGAATTCGCCGCACCTTGTTACTTGGCACCTCACGTGTGCCAAAAGATGCCTCGCAAACTAAAGTAGGCCCCGTATGAGATGACGGCATAACTCCCGCCAACGCCGCCATAATCGCACGTACCTCTTCCACTCGAAGATGCACGCGCAGTTCGCGATGCGGCTCTCCTTGTGTTCGAAGCGCCACCACGCCATCGCGTCCAACACTCGTGACTCGTAGTGTAACTTGTGTGTCTTGCACGCTGATCTCCTTTTTCTAAACACCAAACCAGAGGAGAAGGTACCACACAACGCTGGTCGTCACAACGCACCAATTCTTTGGGGGTTCTGCAAGAGGCAACCTACCCCCTCGCTTTCACAATCTCTGCCGCAACGTTTGGTGGCACGACTGCATAGTGATCAAACTCCATGGTCATGTTGCCACGCCCCTCGGTCATTGAACGGAGTGTGGTGGTGTAGCCGAACATCTCCGAGAGCGGTACTTTGGCGTTCACCGCAACCGCCATGCCGCGCGGCTCGCTCCCCTCGATTTGCCCGCGCTTGCTTGCCAAATGACCGTTGATGTCGCCCATAAATTTCTCCGGTACCACCACCTCCACCTTCATCACCGGCTCAAGAAGAACAGCGCCGGCTTTCTTGGCAGCCTCTTGAAACGCCTGACTTCCTGCGATTTTGAAAGCGATTTCGCTCGAGTCCACTTCGTGGTAGCTCCCATCAAAGAGGTCGCATGAGACATCCACCATCTTGTAGCCCGCAACGACACCGCGGTCCATCGCCTCACGCACACCCTTCTGTACCGCCGGAATGTACTCCTGTGGAATCACACCTCCTTTGATGTTGTTCACAAACTCAAAATGGTCCTCACGCGAAACGTTATTGGGACGCTTTGCACCCTCCACCTCCTGTTGGAGCGGACGAAGCTTGAGCTTCACATGTCCGTACTGGCCACGACCACCTGTTTGCTTGATGTACTTACACTCTGCCTCAGCCTCACGTTGAATGGTCTCACGGTACGCAACTTGTGGGCGACCCGTGTTCGCTTCAACCTTAAACTCCCGCTTCATGCGATCCACAAGAATTTCCAAGTGTAGCTCACCCATACCGGAAATTATTGTTTCACCCGTCTCCTCGTCTGACGTAATGCGGAATGTCGGATCTTCATCGGCGAGCTTCTTAAGTGCCATTCCCATTTTCTCTTGGTCTTGCTTTGTTTTCGGTTCGATACGCACAGACACCACCGGCTCGGGGAATACAATTTGCTCAAGAATAACAGGATTCGACTCATCTGAGAGTGTATGCGAGGTTTTTGTATCTTTTAGTCCTACCGCAGCAGCTATTTCTCCCGCAAACACTTTTTTCACATCTTCGCGCTTGTCCGCCTGGAGGCGCACAATGCGTCCGATACGCTCCTTATCACCCGTAGTGGTGTTCAAGATGTAGGATCCGGCCTCAAGGGTGCCGGAGTAAACACGGAAAAAAGTGAGCGCACCTACAAATGGATCCGTTTGGAGCTTGAACGCAAGAGCGCAGAAAGGTTCGTCATCGGAGGGGGCCCGTGTGACTTCCGCGCCCGTCTTTGGATCAGTACCCTTCACGGGAGGAAGGTCGAGCGGACTCGGAAGAAAATCAACGACCGCATCAAGAACCGGTTGCACTCCTTTGTTTTTGAGTGCAGAACCGCAGAATACGGGAAAAATTTGGTTTGCGATAACCGCCTTCCGCAGGAGCTTTTTAAGCTCGTCGACCGAGGGCTCGTTACCCTCAAGGTAGTTATTCATCGCTTGTTCATCGTTTTCAACAATTCGCTCAATGAGCTCGGCTCGGTATTTCTCGACATCCGCCTTCAAGTGTTCCGGCACTTCCACCATGGTGACGTTTTCTCCCATTTTTCCTTCATAATGGAAAGCTTTTCTTGTGAGGAGGTCGATTTGACCATTATGTTGATCCTCTTCTCCAATGGGAATTTGCATGCGAACCGCAAGCTTTGAGAGGCGGTCGAGGATACTCGCATAGCTTCGCTCGAAAGATGCTCCGGTACGATCGAGCTTGTTGATGAAACAGAGGCGCGGTACATTCGCTTCATCAGCGTACCGCCAGTTGGTCTCACTCTGCGGCTCAACACCCGCCACACCGTCGAATACAACAACTGCACCGTCGAGTACACGCATTGAACGCTTTACTTCTGCCGTAAAATCGATGTGACCCGGAGTGTCAATAATATTGAAACGTGCTTTTTTGTTTTGATCTTTCGCATCGTCGCCGATTTTCGTCCAGAAGCAGGTGATTGCCGCTGAGGTTATGGTGATACCGCGCTCACGCTCCTGCTCCATCCAGTCGGTGACCGTATCGCCCTCGTGTACCTCGCCTATTTTATGACTCATGCCCGTATAGAAGAGTACACGCTCCGATGTGGTGGTCTTCCCCGCGTCGATATGGGCAATGATGCCGAAGTTACGAACTCGCTCAAGTGGGTAATCTCTGTTCATAGTGTAATTACAGCTGTATGTCTTAATGATAGTGACTCGAAGGCCGTGAATAAAAAACGCGCCCTGCGCTTAGGAAGCACTATACAGGCTTTTTGCTCACCGCTCAAGCGCGACCAGTGAGACGTGCGTGCGGGTGTAAAAACATCTCGAAAGAGATATTTTTACCACGCGAAGTGTGCAAACGCACGGTTTGCTTCCGCCATGCGATGGGTCTCCTCTCGCTTTTTGAAAGCGGAGCCTTCGCTCTTTGAAGCCGCAATAAGTTCGTCAGCCAAGAACTGCGCCGCAGGTGCACCGTTCTTTGAACGGGTCGCGGCGATAATCCAACGCATTGCAAGGGCACGGCGTCGCTCAGGGCGAACCTCACGTGGCACTTGGTAGTTAGCGCCCCCAACACGGCGACTACGCACCTCAACGGTCGGTCCCACGTTGCGAATTGCTGCCTCGAACACCTCGAGTGGGTTCTCAACCTGCGCTTTCTCCTTTATGATATCAAGTGCGCCGTAAACCACCTTGCGAGCGGCTTCCTTCTTTCCGTCCCACATGAGGGAGTTAATGAACTTCGCAAGCTCCGCGCTCTTGTAACGCTCGTCAGGTTGCACGGGAATCTTCTTTTTAAGTGGTCTCCTCATAAGATAAACATTGATCTCTCTTTTTACTTCGCCGCCTTTGGTTTCTTGGCACCGTACATGGAACGACCTTTACGACGTTTGTCGACACCTGCCGCGTCAAGTTTACCGCGAACAATAGTGTAGCGGATGTTGACGTCCTTCACACGACCGCCGCGCACCAAGACCACTGAGTGCTCTTGCAGGTTGTGTTTCTCACCCGGGATATACGCAGACACCTCCATACCGTTACTCAAACGCACGCGAGCATACTTACGGATAGCGGAGTTCGGCTTGCGAGGAGTTTTAGTCGTCACCTTCACACAAACCCCACGTTTGAACGGCGCCGGGTAGTACGTCGGGTGATTCTTAAGCACATTAAAACCGCGTCCAAGCGCGGGCACCTTCGACTTGCGCACACGATCTTTGCGCGGGCTTCGTACGAGTTGATTGATGGTCGCCATGAGAAAATATCGGTACAAAAAACTGCGGTTTCGCAGTGGAGGTACTGTACTACATGCCATAATGAAACGCAAGGTGTACACAATGAACACACGTCGCACACCCCACCGTCGCGCTTCGTCGCCCTAGAACGGAGGCGTCTCACCTGTAAGCAGGACAAACACAATTCGTACGAGGTAGCTGATGACGGGACTTATGAACTGTACAAGGAGAAACAGGACGAGGAACAGTGCGAGGAGCCCGTACCGGTACATGAACTGTTCAATGGAATCAAACACCCGCCCCGCATGGTGTGGGAGCACACTGCGGAGTAGCTTCGACCCGTCAAGGGGAGGTATGGGAATGAGGTTGAAAATGGCGAGTAAAATATTTACCACCACAATGAGACTTGCGAGTTCACCGAACACCGGTGGTATCACCGGGCCCGCAAAACGCACGATCAAGCCGAAGAGGACTGCGAGCAGAATGTTGACCCCGGGCCCGGCACCCGCGACGAGCGCTTCCCCCCACTTTTGGTTTTTCAAATTGTATTGGTTGTACGGAACGGGCTTCGCCCACCCAAATAAAAATGGTGAGTGGGTGAGCACAAGAAGGCCGGGAATGAGAATGGAACCAACGAGGTCAATGTGTGGTACAGGATTGAGAGTCAGCCGCCCTGCGTAGCGTGCGGTGTGATCACCCAGCGCATCCGCCATGTAGCCATGGGAAACCTCATGGAGGATGATAGAGAAAATAAGTATGAGAAAGAAAAAAATATCGACGGGGTTCATATCGGTTGCATTTAGTGAACACTATGCTACCATGTCGCAACGTCGGAAACTAGTTAGTCAAACCCGGCACCACAAAGAAAGTATGGCAAAAAAATGCGCAGTCACAGGGAAAACCTCTCAAGTCGGAGGAAAGTACAGTAACCGTGTCCGCGCGACGCAGTTTAACCCTACCGGCACCACGAGGCGTAAAGTAAACCTCCTCAAGCGGCGCATATTTGTGCCTGAACTAGGCGAGTACCGCACACTCACCATCTCCACGAAGGCGCTCAAGACGATCAACAAGAAAGGTGCGTACACGACGCTTAAGAAGAGCGGCCTACTGTAGGAACGTCGCGTCGGTCCTCTGCTCGCTGTTTGATGCGAGACCTACGGGAACCTCGGTCACAAGAGGGCCTTTTTGTTTATAACCACCATTTCTTTGCACGAGAGCAACCATAAGCGCGTCTTTGACGGCGTTTGGGTGTGGTACCTGCCTCATGATGAAATCGTCGCTTATCGAAGCGGTTTGAATGCGTACATTTCCGAAGTTGAGCCATGTCGCGATGAGACCCGAGACCTCGTATGTCACGTCTTGTATACGGTCGAGCGGAAAGCTCGAGACCTGTCGTATGAAAAAACCCTTTTGCTCCACATCGATGATGCGTCGATTCGTCACAATCCACACATCGAGCCAATGGTCACTCCATACCGCAAAGAACTTCATCCAAAGAAAAAGTCCAACAGTTGCCACCACGAACACCCCCAGCACTCCCGCAACGCCCCTGCTCACAAGCGTATCGGGAAGTGTGAGTGCAAACACCTCGCCCGCCAAGACCACAAGAACTGTGAGCAGGAACACCAGACCAAGCCCCGCAGCTTCGACTGCAACACGAAACCAATGGCGCCGCACCGTGCGAAGGATAGTCTCATCGGGATGAAGTGGTACAAGAGCGCTTAGCATGATGAAGAAGCTAGGAGCGTTAGAGAAACGTGGCGGTGAGTGCAGCGCCCACCATGAGCATGATGAAACCGAGACTCACCAAAAGGTAGAGTACGGCGTTTGCGGCGGTTGTGAATCTGCCCGTCCCATACTTCTTCCAGTGCCAAAGGAGAATGGTACTGTACACACCATAGAAGGTAATGATGAGAAATGTCGCAAACCAAAGGACGGAGATGGGGAGGTCGGAATTCATGGGTGGTGTAGGTAGAAGTATAGCATCGGTTCACTCCCTGCAGGCAAAGACTTCTCTCTAATGTGTCACACCCTGCACAATGCTAACTTCTACTGTTCGGAATTTACATATGGTTGCATGGTACATGCTAGACTTCACAATCGCTAAGACCGTGGTAAAATAATAGTTCTGAGATAAACAACCAAAATTAACAATCATATGTATACGCCTAGACTTTTTTTAAAAACACACTTTCTGGTACCAGTGGGTTTAGTAGCGCTCCTTATCTTTACGTCATGTGGAGTTTCATTTGCTCAGACAGCAAATAGTTTTCCAGGCGCGTCTACAAGTAGCAACCTTTCAACTAACGCCATGACGGTGGAAACACGGTCAATGGTTATTAACGGAGCGAAGCGAACATATCAGATACAAAAACCAACCGGCACCGATGTACGGTATCCGGTTGTGATTGTGATGCACGGTGGTGGGGGTAGCATAGAGGATGCGCTCGTGTTGTCAGGCTTCCCGGCGCTTGCTCAGCGCGAAAAATTCATACTTGTGGCACCTCAAGGACTTAAAGGTGGTTGGGATGCGGTTTCAAAGACGGGAAGTGCGGGAGATGTCAAGTTTATTGGAAAAATCATCGATACTGTCGTAGCAAAAGATTATGCAGACAAGACTCGTATATTTGCGACCGGAATGTCCGCGGGTGGCGCTATGTCGTTTCTTTTGGGTTGCGAGATGAGCGATCGAATTGCCGCTATTGCGCCAGTGGGAATTCTCATGCATAAGGATCTTGCTAAATATTGCAAACCTTCGAGACCTCTACCTATTATGGTAGTGCACGGTACGGCAGACACGCACGTGCCCGCAGGAGGTGGCACTTTGAAGTATGCGACATACCACGAAGTTCTTTCTCAAAAAAATACTTTAACGTTTTGGGCTACACGTAATGGCTGCTTCAGTGGTGTGAGTGGTGCCAATCTTGAAAATACGAGTAAAACTGACCGTTCAACGGTGACCAAATATACGTATAAAAAATGTAAGAACGGCGTCGAAACATTGTTCTATGAGGTGAGAGGCGGAGGTCACACATGGCCTGGCGGTAACATGCCATTTTTGATTGGACTTCTCCTTGGAGTAACCAACAAAGACATGAACGCTACGGAAACTATTTGGAAATTCTTTAACAACGTTGGTCACAAGTAGTGGGATTCTTAACTGATGGCAGAGATATTCACATTCATGTATTTTATAGAGCGTTAGTTCATTCTCCGCAGGTAAATATCACCGTCCCTTCAGTGCAGGTACTTCGTATTATTGAGCCCAGGGTATGCAAGCGTTCGAGCACCTCTTTATGAGGATGGCCGTAGCGGTTATCACACCCAGCAGACACAATAGCGGCTTTAGGCGCAACCGCTGAAAGAAATGATTCCGATGATGAGGTGCGACTTCCGTGGTGACCGAGCTTGAGCACATCACTTTGAAGCATTACTCTTGAATCCACGAGGTACTCTTCTATAAATGAAGGTGAGTCTCCAGTAAGGAGAAACGAGTTCGTACCACACATGAGGCGCGCCACTACCGAGCCACTGTTTGCCTCAAGCCCCGTCACATCTCGATCGGGAAAGAGTATGTCGAGACGCACCTTGGGCGCGAGCATGAGTGTCATACCCGTCTTCACAAGGACCGGCTTTAACCCCTCTTCGCGCACCGCATCAAGAAGCATGCGATAATCGTCGCCATCATCGGCAACACCTGGCTCAAGAAACAAGCCCACATCGTAGCGCTCAAACACGTCAGGTAAACCACCTATATGATCAAGATCAGGGTGAGTTGCCATCACCACATCAATACGTCGCTCGCTGGGACGTAAGAGGCCTCCGAGCTCGCGCAGTACAGATGTATCTGTACCACCGTCAATGAGAAGGCGACTGCCGTTCTCGGCCTCAATGAAAATGGCATCGCCTTGCCCTACATCGAGGAAGGCGACGCGCGCACTACCCAACCGCTCCGTTCCCGTCACCTCAGTCCACACGAGTATGTTCACGGTGATGAGTGCGAGGAGTGCGTACCACACTGCATATGTTCGGAAATACTCCATTGTGTGAGTGTAGCATGCACATACACGCGCACATGGATAGTGGTAGATACGAAACAGAGCTCCGCACTGCGGCGGAGCATCTGAAACATATAATGTTTGTTTCTTGGTTCAAGTCGGAGCGCGGCCAACCAGTTTGAGGCATTCACGCGGGAACAAGACCGGAAACGTAAGTGTGCGGAGATACCTACGTGTAAAGTGAAATCCCTTGTCGGTTGGCTTCAAAACATTCGCGTGGGGAAACACTGGACGCACGTATACCAAGCGTACAGGTCCCCTCATTACCTCGTCGCTCTCACAATAGCGACTAAGGTACATAAAATCAGGAGTATGCACACAGTATAACTGTCCAAGTGGATGCCGCTTGTCAGTTGAGAACAAGTCGTGCATCACAAGCGACACAATATCGCCGCCCAAGAGTTCTGGATACTTCATTTCCACCTTATCCTCCTTGAGTGAGTGCCTTTACCTAACGGCGGACGCTACCGCATGGACCACCCGCTTGTCAAACGCACTCGGGATGATGTGCGTCGGAGTGGGCCTCGCCACGAGCGCAGCGAGCTTTTTCGCTGACCTAAGCTTCATCACATCGGTAATCTGACTCACCTTGTGAGTGAGCGCACCATGAAAGATACCGGGAAACGCCAGCACATTGTTGAGCTGGTTCGGAAAGTCGCTTCGCCCTGTCGCAACGACATACGCCCCCGCAGTCTTCGCTTCATCCGGCATAATTTCCGGCACCGGATTTGCAAGTGCAAAGACAATTGGTCGCTGTGCCATGATACGGATGTGCTCGGGGAGAATGGTGCTCGGGCCCGAGACACCAATGAGTACGTCGGCTCCCGCCGCCGCTTCACGCACACCTCCCACTCTTCGTTCAAGGTTGGTAAGCTCCGCAAGCTCCTTCTTGTACGGCAAGAGATACTGACGATCGGGCTCGATGATACCCTTACTATCAACCACCACCACATCTCCCACACCGTACGTAACAAGAAGCTTCGCAATCGCGGTTCCCGCAGCGCCAGCACCAACAATTGCAACACGCACCTTCTGCACACTCTTACGTACCACCTTGAGCGCATTAATGAGGCCTGCGAGCACTACAATTGCAGTACCATGCTGGTCGTCGTGCATGACGGGTATTGAGAGCTCCTCTTTGAGTCGTGTTTCTATTTCGAAACACTGTGGTGCCGCAATGTCTTCGAGGTTGATACCCCCGAATGAAGGCGCAAGTGCTTTTACGATGGCAATAATCTCCTCCGGGTCCTGTGTCGAAAGCACGAGTGGCACCGCGTCCACACACCCAAACTCCTTAAAGAGAAGCGCCTTCCCTTCCATGACGGGAAGCGCACCTTCGGGCCCAATGTTGCCGAGCCCCAAGACCGCCGAGCCGTCGGAAATGACGGCAACCGTACGACCCGTCCACGTGTATTCGCGCGTCCTTTCGGGGTGCTCGTGGAGAAACGTGGACACTGCTCCCACACCGGGTGTGTAGAGGAGCTTGAGCGCCTCGCGCGTGGCACGTGCCGTACCCCGGATCTCAATCTTACCTCCGAGCTTCTTATGAAGGGCGAGCGCTTGGTGCGCTACGGTGCGCGGAGTGCGGGGTTTCATGGGTCCATGCTACCACAACTCACACCTCATGCGCACACGCACCACACGTGCTACCATATGTGACATACCAACTCACCACACCACCATGCAGTACGAAGCGCGCACCTTTACACTGCCGGAAATTCCCGGCCTCTCCAAAGACCAGCTTGAGGTCCACCTCGGACTCTACCAAGGGTACGTCAAGCACGTGAACCTCCTCTACGCGGAGCTCACGAAACTATCCGACTTCGGTGATGAACACACGTACACCATCGCCGAGCTTCGCCGACGACTCGGGTTCGAGTGGAACGGCATGCGGCTCCATGAGCTCTACTTCGAACAGCTCGAAGGGGGAGCGCGCGTTGCCGATGCCGACATCAAGTTCCACGAGCTCCTCCTCATGCAGTACTCATCGTTCACCAATTGGCTTCAAAACTTTAAATCAGTTCCCGCGCGAGGCCCGGGCTGGGCACTCCTCACGTACGACCCACTCGCACGTAGGTTTCACCATGTCTGGGCGGCCGACCACGAGGTGGGCCAACTCGCAACACTCCCCGTGCTCCTCGCGGTCGACCACTGGGAGCACGCCTACATGGTGGACTACAAACCTACAGAGAAAGGAAAGTACGTGGAAGCGTTCTTCAACGCACTCAATTGGGACATCGTGGCGAAACGGTTCGACGATGCGACACGTACGAACGTGTAGCTACTCGCGACTCGCAGAGGTGCGCCAACGCACGTAGACGCTGATCGCCACAAGGTAGATACCGCACACGAGAAGTGGTGGGGGAGGCGGAACCGTAAGCGATGCGAAGGGTGCCTGCGCGAGCACGTGTGCGACACCGAGAAGGTATGCGAGAATAGCGTGCGAAAAGAGCCCGAAGGGTGACGCGAGCGTCCCGCTTATGAGTCCGGCACACCCGGCAAGAAACGACACGAGCATGGCGAGCGGAATAACGGGAAGCGCGAGGAGGTTCGCGAGGAGCGCAACGAGTGAGAGCTCACCCGTGAGTGAGAGGAGGAGTGGAGCGACCGCACACTGTGTCGCAAGCGTGGCGGCGACAATCGCACGAGCTCCGAATGAAGCGGGAATCCATGCAAGGCGACGCTCAAACCACGGCGAGAGCGTCACGAGTCCCGCGGTTGCGATGACGGAGAGCTGAAAGCCCGGATCGGAAAGGAGGATGAGTGGATTCCACATCACCATGAGAAACGACGCAACGAGAAGCAGGTGGAGCACCTCGACAGGCCGCACGAGGGACCGAGCGAGGAGTGCGAGGAGTGCCATTATCGCCGCACGCACCGCCGCGGCACCCGCTCCCGCCATGAGTGTGAATGCCACAATAGCCCCCGCACCGACCGTAAAGCCTACACGTTGAGGAAACGCCCGCATGAGGAGGAGTACCGCGGTTGCGATGATGGTGAGGTTGAAGCCGGAGAGCACCACCACGTGGGTGAGTCCGACGACACGGAACTCCTCGGTAATTTTTTCACCGAGTGAGCGTTTCGCTCCCACGAGAAGCCCCGAGGCAAGCGCACTCTCCGGCTCGGACACCGTACGGTAGAGCGCACGCAAAAAAATGTGTTTCCCTTCGATGAGTGCGCGTCGCATGCCACGTCCCTCGCAGAGCACCTCGACCTTTGCAAACGGCACCTCGTAGAGGATGCCGTCTTTCGCAAGGTAGCGCGGGTAGTTGAAGGTACCCGCGTCCGTCGTGAACGGTTCGGGCCTTTTCAACGTTCCCAGAACACGCACTGTGTCCCCAAATCGCACGGGGGTGCGTCGCGGCGCATGTACCAACATCCGCACCTCTCGCGTGTTCTCGCGCGCTTCTACGGCAACCGTGAGGAGTGTGCGATTCTCGCGCACATCCGGTTCGCGCACCACCACACCCTCGTATGCAACCTTCGTACCGAGCTGTGCATCGAACTGTGCGTCGGGCACGGGGAGCGCAAGCTCGGTACGTACGGCTCCCGACACCGTAGCGACACACGCGAGTGCAAGCAAGAGAAATGGGCGACGTTGCGTGGCCGTGTAGAGACCCGTAAGCATAAGTGCGGCTCCCATACCCGCTCCCACGACAACGAGGGACACCTCAAACTCCGACCGTACGAATACACCCGTAAAGAACCCTGCGATGAGCGTGTAGAAAAACGGACGCACACCTCTACGGTACCATGCGGTGCGCTGGCGGCTACCACTTGCAAACTCCTGTGGTGCCTGTACAGTGCTCGCTAGTCAACAACGCCATTTGGGAGATCAGTATGGATGGTGCTACCCATAGCCCAACAATTCAAGAGATACGTACGGCCGCGCGTGCTCGCAGGAAGAACGAAATACGAAAACAGGAACAACAGTTCGAAGACAATTGGCGTAATAACATCAAGGACGTCCTCGACAGGGCGGCGGATGAGGATGTGGACGCAGTTGAAGTGTATGCGCTCACCGACAATGATGTGGATGAGGTCACAAAACGCGCACGCATACTGGCGCATCTACATGACACCAACACGCTCACAAGGGAACACTTGCGAGGGAGAGCGCACGTAATCGCGCGCATCATCGAGGAGCATAGGTGCTCCGTCGCCATCCGTCTCTGCCCTCCATACAACGGCGAGGGGCCGGGCCGACTGCGGCTCAACGTCACAAGCTTTGTGCTCTGCGCCGAGCTCCCCGAGCCGGAGGAGTCTTTCGTTCTCACGGACGACATGCGCACGTAGGCTGCTCCGCAAGCTTGAAAGCACCGACGCCGGTCACCACAACGTGGTGACCGGCGCTTCCGTTACCTACCTTGATCCATCGCCTCGTTCGCGAGGCGATCGGCGCGACTGTTTTCCGCGCGTGGAATGTGGGTGAAGGTGACGTGCGGGAAGTCTTTGACGCGCATGTTGTGAATACTGATGAAGAGTGGGAAGAGCGACTCCTCTTTGATTTGGTAGATGCCGGAGAGCTGGCGGGCGACGAGCTCGGAGTCCATGCGCACCTCAACCTCCAAGTTCTTACACTGCGGTGCACCGAACTGCTTTTTCACCATTTCAAGTCCGAGGATGACCGCATGGTACTCCGCAAAGTTGTTGGTCTGGTGACCGAGGTACTTCGACGCCTCCTTGATGGTTACTCCCTTCTCATCAAGGAGCACCGCACCCGCACCCGCAGGTCCGGGATTGTTCCTCGCCCCACCGTCGGTGTAGAGGATGACCTTTTTCATGGAGCAAGTGTACCATACACAGAAAGAACGGCGTCATATGCGACGCCGTCTTTTCTCCAATTCAAGGTAGAGGAGAAGTATTCCTCCTGTTTTTTGAACGGAGAAGAAAAGAACAACAAGCACGATAGACACAATCATCAAAAATCTCCCTATTCGCGTGCGAAGCGTCAGACTACATCAACGATACGAATTCGCAACTCGGTTCTCCCGCGAAACGTGGAAAACTCAAGATGGCCGATGAGATCGTACATCTCTCCCTCTGCGGGTGCGGAAGGGTACGAGGCTGGGGTCGCGTAGAATGCGATGGCCCGCACACTTCGTGCGGTCGCATCGGACAGCCGAAGCTCCAAATGTTCGTTCGCCTTCCCAAAAGCGCGCACCTCATCGACCGTCACACGAGGAAAACGGAACAGAGGTTTTGGGTTGCCGATACCAAACGGCGCGAGCCGACTCACGTCACGGTATGTGGTCTGCGAAACATCGGCAAGGGTAAGCTCCGCGTCGAGATATACTGGCTCGGGACTCCTGCGCGACACCTTGCCGTGCGCTTCGATGAGCGCGGCCTCAAGCGCGTGGATGTGGGTGCCGTCAACAGAGAAGCCGCCCGAAAACTCGTGGCCACCATACTCAAGAAACACCTCCCGAGCTTCCTGCATGAGGAGGTACACGGACACCGAACCGTCGGATCTGCACGAACCCTTAATGACCGAACTCTCCTCTCTGCCCCAGAGAAACACCGGCCGCGCATACTCCTCGACAAGGTTGCTTGCCACGAGTCCGAGGAGGGACGGTTTCCACGCAGGACTCCCCATCACAAGCACACTTTTGGGTTCTCCAAGTTTCTTGAGACGCATCTTGATTTCTCGGGCCATACTCGCAACAGCACCCTTGCGTTCAGCATTCACCTTCTCAAGTTCCCGCGCTCGCGCTATGCTCGTCTCGACGTCTTTCGCACAGAGAAGTGCGAATGCATCCTTGGCGTGTCCCATGCGACTTGCGGCGTTTATCCTTGGAGCAATAGTGAAGCTCACGTCGTCCTCGGTAAGCGTGCGCTGATCAGTGCGCGCAAGCGAGAGGAGTGCATGGAGTCCGGGCCGACGCGACTTCCGAAGCACCACGAGCCCGAAATGGGCAAGTGCTCGATTTTCCCCTGTAAGGGGTACAAGGTCGGCTACTGTCGCAAGTCCCACCATGTCGAGAAGCCACTTCTCCTCCCCCAAAACCACTGGGGCATCGGGAGATAACGACGGATCCTGGCTGAGTGTGAGCAGGAGCGCGTGGGCGAGCTTGAAGGCAACCGCCGCACCACAAAGCATTTTTTCCGGGTACGCACAGTCTTTCTGTTTTGGGTTGAGAATAGCATAGGCACTTGGAAGCACTTCTCCGGGAAGATGGTGGTCAGTCACCACCACATCGAGACCAAACGCCACTGCATGCGCCACCTGCGCCACATCACCAATTCCGCAATCAATCGTAATCACAAGCTTTACCCCCTCCTCCTTTACACGTGTGAGTCCCTCGTTGTTGAGACCAAACCCCTCTCTGTTTCTATGCGGTGTGTAGTGCCGCACGACGCACCCGATTCGCTCGAGTGTTTCAACGAGGAGCACTGCGCCAGGTATGCCATCCATGTCGTAGTCGCTCCACACGAGCACTGTTTCGCCACGGTACCGCGCATCAAAAATGCGATCCACCGCACGTTTCATGTCTTTCATGAGGAACGGGTCGTGAGTATCACGGTCCCAATTAGGAGCAAGGAATCGCTCCGCGCTCTGAGCACTGTGTATGCCACGCGCAGTGAGTAGTGTTCGCACAAGCGGTGCACACTGTGGAAGTTCTAAGTCATCCGCAGTAACAGGTCGTAGGACATAGGCCATGGAGCCAAGTGTACCACCTCTTTGTTACCTGTTCTCCTTGTGGTGCCCCTTCAGTATGGCATTTTCTGAAAACCACGTGACAAGTGTGCGTGTGTCCTGTTTCCAATCATGGCTCCCGAGTACGATAACAGCTACCGTTCGGGCCTCGTCGGCAACCGGTACCATAAAGAGTGCGAGTGAGGTCTGGAGTGCTTCGTCGGTATAACCCAACTTACCACCGAGAAAGTTCGCGTCACGTGCGAGCACGTTTTGGTTTTTCATACTCCATGTATCTCCATCGCGGCTCGTAATGGTCATCTCTTTTTCACGTGACATATCAAGGATGAAGCGTCGTTTTTCGTAAAGGTAGCGTGAGAGCGCAAGGAGGTCGTCTCCCGTTGCGCGACTTTGAGGAGAAATGCCAGACGCGTCCGCAAAGTTGCTATGGTACATACCAATGGCACGCGCGGTATTGTTCATCCTTGCGTAGAACATACGCTGACCTTGCGCCAACGCGTAGGCTTCAGCTACTCCATTGTGGCTACGTAAAAGGAGTGGGTAGTAGAGGTCGCCCCCCTCGTAGTGTTCCCCACCCTCAACTTGAATGGGTTGGTCGAAGGTACCGAGATCACTCGCAACGATAGCCGTCATGAGCTTCGTAATGGAAGCGATAGGGTACACCTTGTCGGCATTCTTCGCGAGATATACATCTCCCGTGATGACATCAGCAATCACAAAAGAGCGTGCGGAGACGGCAGGTGCGTTAATACGTGCTATTTCAATCGGGAGCACCGATCGAAGCGAGTCTTCGGGAGGACCGTCGTAGACAAAGACGGGGACACCGCTTGTCGCAAAAGAAAAAAGTTCCCGTGCGTGCTCTGTCGCGATACGCACCCTGTCACCCGCGTAACTCTCCTCGACCTCCTCACCCTCATCTTGTACTGGCACCCCATGAATGGACATGCCGTCGTAGAACTCGATATCGAACGGTAAGTACACGTTGCCAACATTTGATGCTCGCCGTTCAGTTTGAGAGCGCACCGCATAAAGACCCTGCTTGAGCGCAAAAGGAGAACCGGCAACACTGCTTCGCAATACCTCATAGGTGCCGACCACATTGGTATCAAGGTAGGTGGTCACCATGTGAGTTTTGAGGTCAACCACTATATAAGGGCCCGTCCGTGGCATATAGTCGGCCGCGGTGGTGTAGCGAATAGCACTACTAAAGGGCCCCTTTGTGTCGAGATTTGCACGACGCTCAATGGTGGCGCGCACTTCCTCTACAAGCGGAGCGTCGAGCGCGCGCGCTTCTTCGTGTGCCTGCGCATCTTCGTTGAAAGTGTTTTTGCCCACGGCAAGCACGGTCGCGTACGCGCCAGCACATAAAAAGATTATAACCGCCATGAGCTTGAGTGAGAACGCAAAGCTGCGCGTGTCAAAAAAAAATGAGTTCATGTTGGATTGCGCGTTCATTCTATCATATACTCGTGTAGATGGAGGAAACCATTTTTGCAAAAATTGTACGACGTGAGATACCTGCCGAAATTCTGTATGAAAACGACACCACACTCGCATTCCTCGACGTGAAGTCCGTGAACCCAGGTCACACGCTAGTGATACCGAAACAATGGAGCAGAAACATGCTCACAATTGCCCCTACAGAGTGGGTGCACGTGATGGAGACGGTGCGTATGCTCGCACCAATACTTATAAGGGCAGTTGGTGCAAGTGGTGTTAATCTTATGATGAATAACGAACCCTCGGCAGGACAACTTATCTTCCACAGCCATGTCCACATCATTCCCCGTTTTGTGAAAGACGGCTTCGAGCACTGGCCGGGCACATCGTATCAAGAGGGACAGATGGCACGTGTCGCAGGTACCATCCGTTCCGCACTCGCATCTTCATGAACAGCGAGCACCGCCCTAGTGGGGCGGTGTTGCGTTGTGTATTTTGATGGCCCTCTCAATCACCTTGCACATTTTTTGCATTGTTATCAATGCAGCTTTGGTATTGACGCCCTCTTTTATTGTGAAGCCACCCGCACGTTGCGCTTTCACATGCTTGACCAAGTTTGGAAAAGAATTTTTCAAATCTAGGTTTTTCGCATACGTGCGCTTGAACGGTGGAAAGCCATTACAGCAACATCCCAGTCGTCGCGCATCATTATTGTGGAGTAGTATGAGTACCTGTGACTCGAAAAGAAGACAGACAATCGTTCCTCTCTCTGGCAACGACTCAAAAATAACCTCTACCAAATCGTCTCCCTTTTCGAACTCGACAATGGTAAAAGTGATTCCCTGATCTAGCACCGCTTTCACTTTCAATCCCGCAATCTCAGTGTCGACGTCGTTCACGCAGTGTATCTGCATCTACTTCTTTCCATACTCCAAGAACTGACAACAAATGCTGATACTAAATGTTTCCTTCACCCGTGTCAACGTGCCTTTTCAACACGACGTACAGCACGAGAGCAGCACATACTGCCCCGAGTCCGTTTGCCACAAGATCTATTGCGGTATTTACGTAGCCACCGACTCCTGTTGCAGGAGCGAGCGAGTAGGCAATAAACTCAACCACCTCGTTGAGCGCACCAAGTCCCATACTCGCAAGCGCGGCTATGCTCGCCACAACACCCACTCTCACTCCTTTGCGCATACTTGGAGCGAGTAGGTACCAACACACAAACGTTGACACAAAGAACCCATAGAAGTGGAGCACTTGATCGTACTTAAGTACGTAGTCATCTCCCGAGCTCCATACCTCAAAAAATCGGTAGCGGTAGAGCACTCCATACTCGGTCGCAATACCACCTCCGGCAAGATGCCCAAGTCCCCAAAGCGAGAGAAGTCCGAGTAACCACACAGGAAACTTGGTGCGCCTAAGAGTAAGTGCGATTATAAGACCAAGTACGAGTATTTGTCCCACGTACCCCAAGAACTCATAGTTTTTGTGTGTCACAAACTGTAATGTGAAAGGTACAAGGTAGAGAAGGTTGAACAAAAGAACGAAGAGGTGTGAGCGAGTGAACATCATAGAAATGTTACGTTAGACGGGTATGTGGGTTCTTGCCGCACTATATGTAGTGCGCTCTGTACCAAGAATCAAAAATTCGTAATTTCTAATTGGTGAGGCGAGGTTACGGGTGAGGTGATGCAATGAGTGCGTCGATCCCGGGAAGCTTTCCATCGACAAGGTAGTCGAGCATCGCACCACCGCCTGTCGAGAGAAAACCATACCTATCGGCCAAACCAAGCGCGCGAATGGATGCAACGGTGTCCCCACCACCAACAACAGAGTGCGCGTCGGAGTCCGCCAAAATCTGTGCAACACTTTCTGTTTGGTCGGCAAACCCTTTCTCGTAGTTCCCAAGAGGACCATTCCAGAGCACAAACTTCGCTCGCCGCATACGCATTCCAAGCTCGGTCACCGTCTCCGGCCCACAGTCTACTATGGTATCCTCCGCCGCCACATCCTGCGGCTTTTTTACATAAATCCCTTGTGGGCCCGTAACTGTCACATCAATCGGAAGCACCACCTTACCACTCGCCAGGAATGGAGCGACCGCTTCCGGTCGTTCAGAGAGCATGGAACGACCAACCTCGAATCCCTGCACCTTGAAGAAATCGTTCGCGAGTGCGCCACCCACAAATACCTCATCGTAGCGGTTAAGCGCCGCACCCAAAAGTGGTTCCTTTGTCTCAAACTTTGCCCCGCCTAGTATGAGGAGCGAGGGCGATTCGGGTGAGAGCGCTCGAGTGAGTTCATTGATTTCCCTCTCCAATAAGAGTCCCGCAACACTTGGTACACGTGCGGGAACACCCACCACAGAAGCAGCCGGTCTGTGGGTGACTCCGAAGGCATCGTTTACAAAATAGTCTGCAAACGAAGCAAGCTTTTCAGAAAATCCATCGTTGTTTTCCTTCTCCCCCGCGTCACGACGCAAGTTTTCAAGGAGAAGCACACTCCCCGGTATAAGTGCCTCAATAGCGGTTCGCGCTTGCTCTCCCACAAGGTCGTCGCAAAACTGTACGCTCGGAATGAGCTCTTTGAGCACCACATAGACCGGCAACAGCGACTCGCTTGGCTCCCGGCCAAGGTGCGCGATGAGTACCACTTTCGCTTTTCGCTCCATGAGTTGCGTAATGGTTGGGACCGCAGATTCGATACGAAAACGGTCTCCCGCCACACCATCCTTGACAGGCACGTTAAACTCAACACGTACAAGAACTCGTTTTCCGGTGATATCTGGGAGATCGCGCAATGTTCGAAAATTTAGCATAGATCGTTCATTACAGATTATTTACATTATTGATAATTGCACTGAATTCCATCGGTGTAAGAGACGCACTCCCCACCAGGAGCCCCTCCACTCCTCCCTCTTTAATAAACCTTGCCGCATTATCCGCCTTGACCGCGCCACCGTAAAGTACCTGCACCTTTCTGGCCGCTTTCCTGCTGTACTTCTCGGTTATCAGCTTCTTTATATAGAGTGTCATTTCAAGAAGCGCATCGGGAGTAATCGCTTCTTCCGCCAATTTCCCAATGGTCCATAGGGGCTCATAGGCAATGAAGAGACGAGAAAGTTCCCGTTCTGTAAGCGGGGAGAGTGCGGAGAGAAGTTGGTCTCGCACTTCGTGCATGTATGCACCGTCGGCTCTGCGCTCACGCTCACCGATGCAGAGTACCGCCTTCATTCCAGCACGCACCGTACGTAGCACTTTGACAGCAACCACCTCACTTGTTTCACCCAGCGCACGACGCTCACTGTGTCCGATGAGTATATGGGTGACCCCGTAAGGCTTGAGCATGTCGGTGCTTATCTCACCGGTGTACGGACCCTGCTTCTCATGCGATACGGTCTGTGCACCCCAGAAAAAACCCGGTTTCTTACACCACTTGGTGAGTTCCGGAATGAACACCACTGGCGGAGCAAGTACCACCTCAACGTGCAGAGCTTTGCGCACGGTGGTGCGTATACCCTGCACTGTATATTTCGCATCATCCAAAGTGAGTGGGTTCTCCTTCCAGTTTGCAACCACAATACGCTTCATGCAGGTAGTGTACCGCGCTAAAAGATCTCATACCACCCCACATAGCGAAAGTCAGGAGACGTGAATGGAGTAAGAGGTGGTGGGCTCTTCGCAAGGGTGCGGTCATAGTAGTCGTACCGTTGTTGAAACCCTTGCGTGAATGCCCCAAGGTTGTTGACCCATTTTGTTGCAGTGCGCAGCTTACTAACCACAGTACCGTTTGTGGTGAGCGTACTACGCTGTTTACGTGCGGTGTAGTTGACTCCATTGATATTAGATACATTTCCGTATGAATTCCTCCCGTACGCACCCGTCTGTGCGAAAAAAACTCCATTCAACTCCATATTGTCGGGCACATAGAGCGGTATGAGTACGTGACGCTCAGCGAGTGCAGTGAGGCCGGTATTCTCCGTAGTGGTTGAGTAGGTGATGTTGTTGAGTAAATAAATGTCAGGTGAAGGTGTGTCGGTATCATTCGCAACCACGGTTACCGGTCCCGCAACAACACCTTGAAGCCACACACGATCCTCGACATAAATGAGGCCACAAGCACCAGGGAGCGGATAGTTCGCAATGAACTGCCGTTTTGTTGTTGGGTCTCCAAGAAGCTCAGGTAGTGTTACGCTAACATTTGAGGGCAAAGTGCTCGTGATCCAATTTATACTTGTGACACGGTACACATCTACAGTCCTGTTACTTTTGAGCACAAGCTGGTACCCAAACCTCGACACATCATCGGAGTCCTTTCCAAGGAAAATACCACTCGTCGAGGCGATCTCCTCCATTTCATCAAAATCAAAATTGAAGTTTGTGAATGATATATCCGACGCGGGGAACTGCCAAAGTTCTGGGTGAAGACCAGTGCCATATACACCTGGCGCATTTGAACCTGATGTACAGCCACCCAAACCCCCCAAGTCGCATGAAGACGAGGCAACTTTGCTTGATACGGTGGACCGATTATCGGCCTCCATCCGGATAAGTGAGTTTCCATGGTAAGGTCCAATGATAATTCGGTCAGCTCCCACACGCACCGGAGAGTCGACAATGTAGCTGTAATCAGCTACCGTGGGACGTGCTATGCGTGCAGTTACCACACGTTGCACGTTTGGATTTTCGGTGGTCCATCCGGTCGAGGTTGCCTCCACAACTTGCACCTTACCACACTGTACCTTGCCTCCAATCTCAAGTGAATACTGCCCGAAGACACTGCTTTCTGGATCTGCGTAATCCTTCACATAGGGACCCGGACCGCCGGTACCATCTTGAATGTCTTCAGGAAAGTGGGAGAGGCGCCAACGATAGTACTCCATACCCGCTTCGGCAACCTGAAGTGCCCGACCACCCTCAATGTTTTGTGCAAGGTATGAGCGCTGTTGAGCGAGGTATGCCACCAATGACGTAAGGAGTAGACCAAACACAGCCGCAAAAATTAAGGTGAGCACAATCATGCTGCCGCTATTGCGCGTCACCAGTACGCGATGCTTTTTAGAATTAGTATGCATCTCTGAGATTGCGAATTGAAGCACCGGAGCGAAGAGTTGTGTCACCTATCTGCCGCCCCGCACTACTGGTGACCACGAGCTCAATTACCACACCCCGCACGTCAAGAATATCACTACCGAGTGTTACCTCGACCGCTTCACTATCATAGTACCTGAAAAGAGGGATCCCACGGGCAGAATTATTCACACCGGTAACCACCGTAGTCCAAACCTCGTTCCCAATGGGATAACTTGAAGTTGCGGTCGGTTCAATAATGCCCCGCTCAAGGGTGGTATTGGTGAGTCGATATTGCACCCGTTCGATTCCAATATCGCCATCTACGTCCGCAAAAAATATAAGAGTCGAGCTTGCAATGGTTGTGAGTGGGTAGGACCCGTCATCCCCATACACGGAAGAACGTACCTGGCGCGTAATGGTCTGCACCTGACGCGTAGCATCTGAAAGTGCGAGTGAGGAGGCGAACTGGTGTCCGTGAGTACGGTAAAGAAACGCGATAGCTTCATACAGCATTGCAGTTACCATTGAGAACACTGCAATAAAAACAAGCATTTCAATGAGCGTCATTCCACGTAGACCGGGTCGAATGTTCATACTTAGACTTCAAGCACCATATCCTTTGTGGTGTAACCAGATACTGTGATTGAAGTTGTCGTCGCCTGGTGACCGGGTGCTCGCACCTCAAGTGTGTAAGTATCAGGTACAAGACCACCAAAGTAGGCTACCCCGCAGTTTCCGCTCGCAGTACCCACTGTCACACCACCGCGGGTGAGCGTTGCCTCTGCCCGTGGAATGAGCCCTCCCAACGCTGAAGCGACCTGTACTGAAAGAGTATCGGGTGATTGACTCTCGAGCGAGAAAACAAGATCAACAGGGGTGGCGGGATCAACCACAAGCGGTACAGGAGGACACGCTTCGGCAATTGCGTAGCTGCCGAGTGGGGCCACGTCATATTGATCCCATTCGATGGTGCTTGAGCTCCATGTACCCATTCCGTTAGTCACGGCCGTAAGCTGCCACTTAGGAATGGGTGAACCTAGTCCATTGGTACCAATTGATTTGGTAACACTTGTGAAAGTGAATGGTTCATTGGGGAGCACAGTGTTTGGTTCAAGGTAGGACACGCGCCATTCGTCGATAGTGGGCGTTACCAGCGAATCGACGGTTTCCAATGTAACGCGTATGCGTATACTTGGATACGCCGTGCTCAGAAGCGGTCCGAGGTCAATTGACGGAGCAGTGAATCCGACGTCGTTCCCCGGCAGGTCCGTAGCGGGAATAGGAACGAATCCCGCACCCACATCAGCAAGTACCTGGTACCGGATACTGGTACCGACCGGCACATCCTGGAGTGCGGAAAAGAGTAACCAACTCCCGAGCGTCGCAGGAGTAAATGTTTGTGACTCCGCCGTTCCTGTTGGACTATAGCTACCGAGTGAACTATCTAACTTGAGCGCCCCACCATCAACTACTGTTCCCGTTTGACTCACAAGTCCGCTTGAGTCAACGAAGGTGTCACGGATTCGATCCCACTGCGGCACCTGCTGTGTGGTAACCGAGACTGGAGACACACGATCAATCTTAAGAAAAAGTTCTGTGGTGCTGTTCACAGTAACGGTGAGCGGACTGGGTGATGGGTTAGGATTGCTCGTGGTTGCCTGGTAGGTCTGCGCAAATGAATAACCGGGTTTTGTCACAAATATCTCATACCCCGTACCCGCCCATGCTCCGGGAAATGACACTGTGCCACTCGCGTTGGTGAACGTGGTGACATCAACCGATGTCGCCACAACCGTGTTGAGCACATGTACACTCGCACCCTGAACGGGATTGTTGCTCGCGTCGTTCACAACCAAACGCAGTATCCCTGCGCCAACAAGCGTTTCTTGTGATTTTGGAGCCATGGTTGTGACGAGTGACACACTTTGTGGCCCGATTGGAAGATCGTACGTCAGCTCAACCTTCACCACCTTGTAATCTGCCGCGAGTGTATCCAGAGCACCAAGTCCATCAGCGGGGTCGTCTACATACTGAATAAACGTGCGTTTCGAATACACCACACCATTGTGAGTAATATCTTCAACCTGTGGAATGGTGCCTGGAGGCAGGCCTCCAACAGTTCCAATTGTGTCAAATGGCATTGCCCGAATTTTCTCAACCTGCTCGGCGGCAAGTGCGACAGCTGTGGTACGGAGTCTGTTCTGCTCCGCTAGACGTACCGCTCCTTGCAGTGCGGAGAAGATTCCAATAAACACAAGAACAAATAGACCGGACCCCACAATGACATCTACAAGTGAAATTCCTGCACGACCATCGGTACGCAACCTTCCGCAGGTTTTCATACTATTGAATGTTGTTGGTAATTGAGTAAATCGGAGAAATCATTGAGACTGCGAAAAATCCAACCGCGCCACCCACAATCACCATAAGGAACGGCTCGATGATGGTGGACATATTCTTGGTCTTTTGTTCCACCTCTTTCTCGTAGTATTGCGCAACCTCCTTTAGCATTTCAGAAATTTTTCCAGTCTCATCTCCTACCGCCATAAGCTCTCCGACCAGAGGCGGGTAGAGCTTCTCGGCGTGCATAAAAGTCTCGGAGAGTGGCGAGCCCTTCTGAACATGGTCACGCGCTTTTGCAATGACCTCACGGAAGTAGCTGTTCTGCACTACCTCGCCGGTGATCTCGAGTGCCTGCACAATACCAACACCGGACGAGAGGAGTGAGGAGAGCGTGCGCCCAGTTCGTGCGGCATTGACCTCACGGACAATACCACCAATGACTGGTACGCGAAGGAGTATAAATTCGAATGCTCGCCGACCCGGCTTCGATTTAAGTGCAAAGTAAAAACCCGTACCCATGAGCACGACAGCAAAAAGCGCAATGAGGGTATTTTTAACTAAAAAGTCCGAGAGACCAACGATGAATTGCGTCGTTATAGGGAGCTCCACATTCATATCTTTGAAGGTCGCTGTGAGCGTCGGCACGATGAAAATGAGCATGAGCGCTCCTACGATACAGAGTACCGTGACGATGATGCCCGGGTATATCATCGCACCTTTTATTTTCTTCTTGAGTTCGTATGTCTTCTCAAGCTGATCTGCCATCGTAGAGAGTGAATCGGTCAGAGTTCCCGACTCCTCGCCCGCCCTCACCATTGCAACCATGATACCAGGAAAGACTTTGCCGAAACTCTCCATACCCTTCGAGAGGTCACTCCCTTTTTCTATGGCCGCTTGTAGACCTTTGAGCACCTCTTTGAGCTTTGCGCCACGCGCCTGCCGCTCCATCACCGCAAGCGCGCGCGACATAGAGAGCCCGGCCGCAAGCATCGCACCGAGGTTGCGCGCGAAAAGTATTTTGTCGTGCTCTTTGACGCGTGAGAGAAATGTCAGTTGGATGTTGAGTGAAAGACCTTTCTTCTTCTCCGCGACCGAGACAATGGTGCTCCCATCTTTACGCACGAGCCCATACACTTCGAAACGATTAGTCGCCTCAATGGTACCCTCATAGGGAGTGCCATCCTCGCGTTTTGCTTTGTAGGTGAAAATAGGCATAGTCGCTTACTCGCTTACCACACGAAGCACCTCCGCAACGGTCGTGAGGCCCTGCGCCGCCTTAAAAAAACCATCCTCGGGCATAGTGAGCATTCCCTCTGTGCGCGCTACTTTCTCTATCTCATTGGTGCTTGCACGCTTGAGAATAAGTTCTTGGATGGTTGAAGTAACACCCAAGACCTCATGGATGATGAGGCGTCCTTTGTAGCCATCGACCGACTCTTCACTCGCAATTGGTTTGCAGAAATTAATATCCTCGAGTTTGGCATGCTTCTCGATAACACCCTCCTCGCGGAGCGCACGCATCACCGCATCGAAGTCAATGAAGGCACCGAGTGATACTGCCTCCTCTTTCGAGAGCTTGTACTGTTCCTTCTTCCCCGCGAGCCGACGCACAAGCCTTTGCGCAATGATCACCTTCAAGGTAGAAGTGAGGAGGAACGGCTCAATTCCCATGTCTATGAGACGTGGCACCGCCCCCGCCGCAGAGTTAGTGTGGAGGGTTGAGAGCACGAGGTGACCCGTGAGCGAGGCGTTGATCGCAAGCGACGCAGTTTCATTGTCGCGTATCTCTCCTACCATGATAACGTCGGGATCTTGACGTACAAGCGCACGTAATCCTCGCACGAATGTGAAACCTATTTCCGGTCGCACCTGTGTTTGGTTTATGCGCGGCATTTGATATTCGATGGGGTCCTCAATGGTAGAAATATTGACTTCGGGGGTATTCAAAATATCGAGCACGGTATAGAGCGTGGTTGTTTTTCCGCTTCCCGTAGGTCCCGTGGTAAGTATCATACCGGTAGTACTTTTGGTTGCCTTATGAACACGCTCCAAGCCTTCACCATGAAAGCCCAACCCCTCGAGTGAGTAGCCCCCCGCATTATCGCGCAAAAGACGCATAACCGTTTTTTCCCCCCAGTAGGTGGGCAAGAGCGACACGCGAAAAGAGACCTTTTCCGTATCCACTGCCATTTTAAATCTCCCGTCCTGTGGCATGCGCTTCTCGTCGAGTTTAAGGTTTGAGAGCACTTTAATACGAGCGGTGATGGGATCGGATGCATTTTTAGGAAGTGTCATCGCATCATGGAGGATGCCGTCGATGCGGTACCGCACAATGAGTTCATTCTCCAACGGCTCGATGTGAATATCGGACGCGTTCTGGATAATTGCGTGTTTCAAAAGCGCGTTCACCACACGCACCACAGGTAAATCTTCCGCGATTTTTTTTAAGTCCGCCTCGGATACATCTCCTCCCTCACCGTTTTCCGGCAAGATATCAATGGACGCACTCTCCCTTTTGATGAGATCACCAAACTCGTCTTTAAGTGTCTTTTGATACTGGATGAGTGCATGCTTGATGCTTTCAGTATCAGTGAGTCGCACAAGTATCTTAAGCCCGACTTTTTTCTTAATAAAATCAATCGAACGGAGGTCCGCGGTGTCGAGCATTGCAACCTCAAGCTCTTTCGGGTGCTTTTTAAACGCAATAATGTTGTGCGTTCGAGCAATCGGCTCGGGGATAAGTGAAAGCACTTCGAAAGGAATTTTCTCATCTTTGAGGCTGATAAATGGCACACCTAAAACATAGGCTTGCATGCGACGCAGGTCGTCCTCAGAAAGGTAACCCTTTGATACGAGAATGGTTTCAGGAGGAACATCTTTCTGTTCCGCCTCCACCTCGGCACCTGCGTACACGCTCCGCGACACGAGTCCTGAGTCGAGAATAAAATTCTTAAGTTGTTCTACAGTAGTCTGCATACGGGCGCGGGTATGCCGCCTTCCTTTACCTCATTGTACCAGTATGTACCCCGCATGCATGTGAAGTTGTCAACAAATGTGGGCATACTCCCATTAAGATATGGGTGATTGATTGACACCACCATCCCATATGCTATAATTGACGCATCAGCAACGTCCCCCGAGTGGGGACATTTTTATTGGCAAATTATGTAGCAACAAGTAATCCGTATACCCAAAGGATTTATAATTAATCGTAAAGGGATACACAAACCATATATGTTATTTGATTTGAAGGTCATCAATTCGGTGCTTAGCGAGCTTGAGGACGAGCGAGGAATACCGCGTGAGCGAGTTCTCGAAGCCGTTGAGAGCGCGCTTGCTACCGCCTACAAACGCGAATACGGCAAACGTGGACAAGTTGTGCGCGCGAAGTTTGACATCAACACAGGTGCCACAGAATTTTTCCAGGTGAAGTTCGTCGTCGACGAAACACGTGTACGCATGCCGGAAGAGGAAGATCCCCAAGAACAGGAGGGTGACCGACCGGAGCCTTCTGGAGAGGTAGAGCAAGACGACCGCGCACGTTTCGATGCAGAGAAACACATTCTCATCGAGGATGCACGTCGCATTAAGAAGGGTGTTGAGGTGGATGAGGAACTCATTTTTCCACTTGAACCGAAAGAAGATTTTGGACGCATCGCGGCCCAGACCGCAAAGCAAGTCATCATTCAGAAAATCCGTGAGGCGGAGAAGGTGTCCATTCTCGGTGAATTTGAGGGTCGCGAGGGGGAAATCGTCTCGGGCACTGTGGAACGCGTCGAGCGCGGAAACATATGGATAAACCTCGGCCGCACGCAGGCGCTTTTACCATTTGATGAACAAATACCTGGAGAGCGTTTTCGCCAAGGTGAACGCGTGCGTGCGTACCTCTTCGATGTTGAGGAGGGACCCCGCGGTGTAGTGATACGTATCTCACGTAGCCACCCAAAGTTTCTCGAAAAACTTTTTGCACAGGAAGCGCCAGAGCTTGCCAATGGCGCCATCGTGATAAAGTCCATTGCGCGCGAACCGGGAAGTCGCTCAAAAATTGCTGTGCACGCGATTGATCCGCACATCGATCCTGTGGGCGCGTTAGTGGGTCAGCGAGGGGTGCGTGTCTCGACGGTCATGAGCGAGCTCGGGGGCGAAAAAATAGACATCATAGAGTGGGACGCCGAGCCGGCACACTTTATTGAGGATGCCCTCTCACCCGCCAAAGTCGTGGATGTCGTCATAGATGAAGATGCGCACAAAGCGATCGTGGAGGTCTCGGAAGACCAGCAGTCGCTCGCCATCGGGCGTGGCGGACAAAATGTACGCCTCGCAGCGAAGCTCACCGGTTGGCGCATTGATATCCACAGCATTCAAGGGGAAAACATGGCGGGGGCGGATGAGGAAGGTAAGGGAATTGCTTCTGCGGACACAGTTGAAACGGAGGGTGAGGAAAAAATTGAAGCATCAGAAACTGAGAAAGGTGGTGACGAAAGTAATACAGAAGCAATAGCAGACACTAGTGAGGGCAACGATCTGCCCGTTCCCCCTGAAGAGGGGGTGGAAGAGGCCTCCGCGCCTGCAAAGGAGTAGTACGACTTATGACACAAAATTAGCTTATTACCACAATAACACATCTACACCATGAACTTATGGCATGAAGTGCCTCTCGGTAAAGGAGCGCCGGAAGAATTCAACACCATTATTGAAATACCGAAGGGATCGTACAATAAGTACGAGGTAGACAAGGAAACCGGTCTCATAGCACTCGATCGCGCAAACTACACCGCGGCTCCCTACCCCTTCGACTACGGATTCGCCCCGCAGACGTACTGGGAGGACAATGACCCACTCGACGTAGTGGTGCTCACCACATTCCCCCTCTCACCCGGTATTTTGGTGAAGGTACGCCCGGTGGCGGTGCTCGATATGATTGATGACGGCGATTCTGACATGAAAGTCATCGCAGTCCCCGCTGATGATAGACGCTGGGACGATGTGAACGACCTCACCGACCTTAACAAACACAACCTTAAAGAGTACGAGCACTTTTTCCAGACATACAAAGCACTGAAAGGCAAGCCTGCGCCAGTTGAGACTCGTGGGTACAAGGGAAGGACGGACACGCTCGAAATAATACGTAAATCAATCACACTGTACAACACAAAATTTCGGTCGAGTGACACGACGTCGTAACTCCGGGGAGCATGGAGGTGGTGTGTACTCACTATTCACACATGCAGCCAACCACCCCACCTTCCATGGGGTGGTTTTGGTATACTGGCGATACTTAACAGATGCATTGACCAACTATAACTATGATGCCAACAGTAACACGACATTCGAGTGTAGCACTTGGAGTTGTCGCACTCGCTCTCCTCGCAACACTCGCGCTCTCCGCCGAGGCACAAGGGCCGAATAGCCTACCCGATGAGCGTCGGGCACTCTTTGACGAGAATCAAGCGCAACGTGAATCACTCCAAAACGAACAGCGTGAGGGGCGCGGTGTGTTTCGAGCGGGAAGTAGCACGCCCACGGATATCCGTGACGTTCGCGCCGAGCAAGGGAGTCAACAACGAGCCTTGTTTGAAGAAAACGGTGTTGAGCGTCGGGAGTTCAGAAGTAACGCAGACATGCGCCTTCGGCAGGTGATGGAGCACTTTCTTGCGCGAACCATCGTACATATGAATCAGTTGGCAGTGCGACTGGGAGAAGTTGGCGTAAAAATTGAAACACGCATCTCGAAGCTTGAAGCACAGAACATTGATGTTTCCTTCGCCCAAATCAAGCTCGGAGAGGCGAACGGCGCGCTCGCTAGCGCACAAGGTGAGATTGCTACACTAGAGTCACTTCTTACCACTACACTTTCATCCGAAGATCCTTCACTCTCGCGCAAAGAAATCAAAACCGCAATGGAACGTGCGCGAACCTCCCTCATAACTACACGACAGTTATATGTAGCAGTCGTGGTGGAGCTTAAGAGAGCGACGAGTGTGATACGCGAAGAGTCTGAGTATGCCACAAGCAGTGCACCCGCAACCGAGTAAGCAACATACTTACAAGTAATAATTACTTACTAACTGAAACTAATATGGAAGAGATCAATCCTATACAATCAAACATGGACCAATCCGCGCCCTCAGTACCTCTTTCTCCTGAACCCTCAACCACAGAGGATACCCATACGCGCTTGCAGGTGCTCATACTTGCCACACTTGTAGTAGTACTCTTACTTCTTGGCATTTTTCTTTGGGGTTCGAGCATGGAGGTAGCTCAAATACCGGTATTGGCACCACCCGTCGAGATAACATCGCCCGTAAATGCGCCCGAGGAGATACCGCAGGTACTCCCTCCCCTTTCACCAAGCGACGAGATTGAGGCACTTGAAGCGGATCTTAATACCGTTGATACACAAGGACTTGATGCAGAGTTTGAAGCGTTTGAAAGCGAACTTGATACCACACAAGACCCGATTGACGAGACAGTACCTCAAGAACAACTCGAGGCACTATAACGCCAACCTCTGGCCAACGTTGCAATATACAGTGACGTGGTATTCTGCGGATTTGCCTTTTGTCTCTCACCACGCTAGACTCGTGCGATGTCTGACCACACACACGATCACGAGCTCTACATGGGGATCGTCGTTGAAACAAAACCATATTCAATAGTTGAGGTGCGGGGTGAAATACCCCTTTCAACCGTGCAGGCGTACCGCACAAAGGCACTCCACCATATTGGGAAAGGGATCGAGCTTCCAGGCTTTCGGAAGGGCCATGTCCCCACAGACCTTCTCGTTGCGCACGTAGGAGAACTGCGCATACTCGAGGAGACAGCGGAGCTTGTGCTCGGCCACGGTTATGGGCACCTTGTTGAAGAGCATTCCCTTCGACCCGTCGCCCGTCCCTCAATTACACTTACCAAACTTGCACCAAAAAATCCTATCGCGTTTACCATAGAAGTTCCCGTTTACCCTAACCTTACCCTCCCTAACTATGCTCAGATTGCGCATGATGTTGTGCAATCACACGGAGACATTACAGGACAAGAAGTTACCGAAACTGAATTTAGCGATGAACTTGTTCGGGTACGGGGGATTTTCCAAGAAAAACCAAGCAAGGAAGGAGAGGAAACACAACTTCCAGAACTTACCGACGACATGGTGAAGAAGCTTGGTGATTTTGCCGATGTCGCGGACTTCACCGCCAAGCTAAAAGTGGAGCTTGGCAAGGCGAAGGTAAAGAGAGCACGGGAAAAGCGCCGCATTGCAATCGCCGATGCGCTCCTTGAGAAGACTAACACAGACCTCCCCGAGGCGATGATTACCCACGAGCTTGAGCGTATGCAGTATGAATTTGAGCACACACTCAAACAAATGGGGGCCTCATGGAATGACTACCTTACCCACCAGAAGAAAACGGATGATGAGGTTCTCGCGAGCTGGCGTGATGATGCAAAAAAACGCGTACTCCTCGATCTCCTCTTGATGGAAATCGCCACCAAGGAAAGTATCGCGCCCAACAAAGAGAGCGTCGAGAAGGTTGTTGCGAGCATTGTCGCACAGCACCCTGATGTGAATGTGGAGAATGTACGCAGTCACATCACTGCATCACACATAAACGACGCGGTGTTCGCATGGCTTGAGAGCCGCTAACCCCTTTTCGTGAGCGCTAAGCTCCCAAGTAGACACTGAACACACAGAAGCCGCCCCGAGAGGGGCGGTGCCAGGTATAGAAAGAGCTTCTCCCTATTTTTGATTGTATAAGTCAGACCAAACTCCCAAGGCTTCACGTTGTTCTGGGGTAAGGGCCGCAACGTTCCACCAATACACCTGCTTCCACCCACGCTTTTGTCGCATGCCACGGTGGTTACAGCGAGCAATCTGTATGAGTGGCTTATGCTCGGGTACCGCCGCAAGTCGGTCCACCCACGGCTTTGCTCTTGAGTGGCCCGAGCCAAACTGGTAAACGTAGTTTCTACTCCCTGAACGTGTGGTACGGAAACGCACGAGAATGGCACTAGAGTTAGGTGTAAGGTCAGCTACTTTTTGTGGGTTACTGAAGGATGTCGTCTCTATGGCAATGAACCCACGCGTTGCGCCGGATGAGAATCTCGGAGTAAGTTCGAAAATTCTGAAACCTTGTTCGGCACAGTACCTCCGCAGTATTGTGTAGAGCTCCTCCGCGGTAACTACCCTTGTCTTCACCTCACTTCTCCCTTTCTGCTTACCCGATACTGTCACGCAATTGCGATGCTGTCAAAAACTGGTACACTATGCGGGTAGCTAACCCAACATATACCTATGTCACCAACACCACAAAGCATGCTCGTCCCCATGGTTATCGAAAAGACCCAACACGGCGAGCGCGCGTATGATATCTACTCCCGACTCCTCAAGGAACGCATTATATTTGTGGATGGCCCTATTGAGGATCACACCGCGAACCTCGTGGTGGCCCAGCTCCTCTTTCTCGCCGCCGAAGACCCCAAGAAAGACGTCCAAATTTACGTCAACTCACCCGGCGGATCCGTCACGGCAGGTCTTGCCATCCTCGACACTATGAATTACATCAAGCCCGACGTCTCTACAGTCTGCGTCGGCCTCGCGGCGTCTATGGCTTCGGTGATACTTGCCGCCGGAGCGAAGGGTAAGCGTTTTACGCTCCCCAACAGTGAAGTAATGATTCACCAGCCGTGGGGCGGTGTGCAGGGCCAGGCATCCGACATTGAAATCACCGCACGTCACATCCTCGCAACACGCGATCGCCTCAACAAAATACTCGCAAAGGCAACAGGACAAACGCTCGAGAAAATCGAGAAAGATGTTGACCGCGACTTCTTTATGACTGCCGAGGAGGCGAAAAAATATGGCATCGTTGACCAAATCCATAAAGGAAAAGTGGCGTAGCGGCAACTCACACCGTACGCACTTCTCGCGAGCACCAACATTTTTGCGCAATGCCATTAGTCTGTTATACTCACCGTTACATCTTCGTGATGATTGAAATTAGGAGTAGTACTAACCGTTCCGCTCCCGCATGTATTCCAAACCATGACACCTTCGTTCACAGTTCTAAAGAGAAATTTTGTGAATGTGGCTTAACTAAAAGCCGGTTGGCGTAGTATGTCTTCGTAGGAACACGTGTGGTGCGCGGGCAAACCTGCATATGTCACCATTACTTATCGTCGCCTCGCTCCTTGTTGCTGGCGGAGCGGGTGTCGGACTTGGGTACCACCTGCGCGTTATTGTCGCAGCAGGCAAGAAAGGTTCGATGGAACTCGAAATCAAGCAAATGATGCTTGAGGCGAAGGAACACGCAAAAAAGATCGAAGAAGAGGGGGAAAAAAAACTGAAGGAAGAAAAGAAAGAAGCTGAAAAAGAGCTCAAGGAGAAGCAGGATTTCGTGAAGAAAGCGGAGTCACGTATTCTCGACCGTGAGACATTCCTCGACAAACGCCAGCAGGATCTCGACAAGGAAGTGGAGCACGTCAAGAAAAAAATCGAGGAGGTGCATGTGGTTAAAGAGCGTGTTGACGCACTCAAAAAGGAGCAGGAACAGGCTCTTGAGCGAGTGGCGAAGCTCACCGCGGACGATGCCAAGAACGAACTCCTTGCAAAGGTGGAACGTGAGGCGCAGGATGATTTGCTCGTCCGTATACAAAAGTTTGACCAACATGGCGCAGAAACGCTTGAGCGAAAGGCAAAAGACATTCTCACGACCGCCATTCACCGCCTCGGAAATGCAGTCACCACCGATGTACTCACCACCTCCATTACTCTCCCGAGCGAGGAAATCAAGGGGAAAATTATTGGGAAAGAGGGACGCAACATTCGAGCATTTGAGCGCGCAACCGGCGTGGACGTGCTCATAGATGAAACACCTGGTGTAATCATCCTCTCATGTTTTGATCCTGTGCGTCGACAAATAGCACGTGTTGCGCTTGAAAACCTTATTATTGACGGCCGCATCCAACCCGCAAAAATCGAGGAGTCGGTGCAGAAGGCGACGGAGGAAATCAATCGCATTATTAAGGAAAAGGGTGAGCAAGCGGCCTACGAAGCGGGGGTGTTAGGGCTCGACCCGCGCGTCCTCATGATTATGGGACGACTCCACTTCAGAACAAGCTATGGGCAAAATGTGCTCGCACATTCTGTTGAAATGGCACACATATCCGGCATGCTAGCGGAGGAATTGGGTGCGGACGTGCAGGTAGCAAAAGCAGGTGCACTCGTCCACGACATTGGAAAAGCTGTGGACCAAGATGTGCAGGGAACACACGTTGAGATAGGTCGCAGAATTCTTCAGAAATTCGGTACTGATGTCCGCATTATCCAGGCAATGCAGAGCCACCACGAGGAGTATCCGTACGAAACACCGGAGAGCATCATTGTGCAAGTTGCGGACGCTATCTCAGGTGGCCGACCAGGGGCTCGTCGCGATACGGTGGAGAACTATATAAAACGTCTACAAGAACTAGAACAAATCGCGTCCTCGTTTGAGGGCGTCGAGAAAACGTTTGCCATTGCGGCTGGCCGAGAAGTGCGCGTGTTCGTACGTCCCGATGACATCAGCGACCTGCAGGCGCGCGAACTCGCCCGCAACATTGCGGTACGCATCGAACAAGAGCTCAAATACCCCGGTGAAATCAAGGTAGCTGTCATCCGCGAGAGCCGTGCAATTGAGTTTGCGAGGTAGTCCGCCGACTTTCTGCAAGCATCTACGCTGCGTGCGGTGTGGCAACAATAAACGTCGTGTAGTTGAATTTGAGGTCCTGAATAGACTCCTCGAGTACCTCGAGACCATAAAGCTTTGCGCACGCCTTCGGAGCTATGACTCCAGTGGTTTTCGGCAAAATGCCCTTGCCAAGATCTGCTGCTGCTTGTGCAGTATCTGCGTATTCCACAAGCTCTATACCCGGCCACCTGCGCTTCAAGTACATGCGACACTGCTTTAAAGCCTGATCATGGCTTGTTATTGCTGTAATATCGTCAGTGTGTGCACCGGGCATCACAAGGAGATTGTGGTGCACATCTATCTCAAACATTCGCTCTATTGAGAATGTGTAGCGAGCCATGGCGTGGACCGCTTCAATCACAATACCGCCATTACTGTTTTCAATAGGAAAAATTCCACGCTCAATAGAGCCATTTTTTAGCTTCTCAAGCACGTTGGCAACAGAGACGAGGTATGTTAACTCGGATTCCTCAAGATGAGCAAGATTAGCATAGACTCGAGCTGCCTCCTCGGAAAAACTTCCTTGTGCACCCGATAATCCGATTTTTATCGTCGGCATAGTGGCGAGTATAGCAGAAACATGCTCCCCGAACCCGGCATCGCAAGTGAACCAATAATTTGAACACATCTATTTTCACTTGACTAGACGTGTGGATTACTATTGCGCTCAAAGTGTGGAAATGTATACTTTTTTCAGGCCTATCACGCACAGGTTTACATTACCCATTTAGCCTAACGTTCATGAACAAGCAAGATATCATTGAAAAAGTGCACGGTGTGCTCGGCAGTACAAAAGCCGATGCGGAACGAGCTGTGGAAACGGTAATTGACTCAATAACAGCAGGACTCAAGAGCGGGGACGAAGTCTCTGTTGCAGGTCTCGGTATTTTCTCAACTAAGGTTCGTCCGGCGAGGACGGGCCGCAACCCTCGCACCGGCGAGAGCATCAAGATCGCCGCTATGCGCGTACCAAAGTTCCGCGCCGCAAAGGGATTGAAGGATTCAGTGAAGTAGTAGTTTCGTTAGTGTAAACAAACAACTCCGCCATATGGCGGGGTTGTTTGTGTATTGCCGTTGTGGGTATACTTATTATCTATGAATAAGGAAGTGTACGTGCTGCAGGTCTACCCACTTAAATCATGTACCCGAAAGTGAGGTCACAGGCGCTTTTCAAAAACTTCTATAAACAACAACTCTTCGCCGTCAGGTGACCACGTGGTCTCAATTCCAACCTCATATGGCGGAAGGAGAATGGGGATCGAAAGCATTCTTCGCTTCAGACCAGACTCTGGCCAACGTAAACCATTTTCAATAACGTTCCAAGTTCCAATAACCTTCAAGGTTCCATTACTTTCTTTAAATGGATTCTCGCTACTCCATCGTTCGGGAGAACTGAAACCCTGCTGCTCTAACCACGACGTTGCGAGAGATATGTCACCCAATGTTTTCAATATTCTAAAAGCACAAACTTCAACATGGGCACTATTTTGCATTCGAGTCCAATCCATCTGCATCAACTCTTCAGCACTTGGTGTATTTGTTTCAGCACTGACACAACTAGCTAGGCTTGGAAATCTATGCAAAGCAGCTCGTTGAGCAACCGTTAGTTGGTCACCAGGCCACTCTTTTACGATACCCTCAGTCTGAAATGCTGGCTCGCCCAAATCGGTTTCAATGAAATATACGTACCAGACATATCGTAAAGATATAAAGCCCAAAATAGCAAAATACAGACCAGCATGTGCGAGTATGAAATACAGGATGATTTTCAGAAGCTTTTTCATACCA